>NZ_KV813796.1:179433-189540 GCF_001813725.1 Rothia sp. HMSC072B04
GAAGGTGACCCGTTCGGCTCTGCAGAACGCATCCTCCATCGCGGCTCTGGTGCTGACCACCGAGACCCTGGTGGTTGAGAAGCCCGAAGAAACTGAAGAAGACTAAATAGTGTGTGTGCCCGGTGCCGCCCCTCCACCATGGAGGCGGTACCGGGCACTCGCTGTCGGTAGGCTCGGATGCGCTCGCGTTCGTGGGGGCGCTAGAACCTGCCGACAGCCTCCTGCTGAGGGGCTCTTACTATGAGTGCTTCTCAGCAAAGAAACCTTTAGCGGTTTACTATAGAAGGTAAGCTGTTCCCGTTTGCGCTCAAACCACCTTGTGGGGTGCGAGCAGACGGGTCGTACCGCATCTTGACATACGCAACGTATAGGCTGAGCTTCTCACCGATGAAGCCAGCATCCGAAAGGTAGACAATGACCATTCCCACCGCTCTGTCCGAGGATCCCTTCGGCTTCACCGGCCTGACCTACGATGACGTGCTGCTGCTGCCCGGCAACACCGACGTCATCCCCTCCGATGCGGACACCTCCACCCGCCTGTCCAAGCGCATCACCCTGAACACCCCCATCATTTCCGCCGCAATGGACACCGTGACCGACTCCGCTATGGCAATCGCTATGGCACGTCTGGGCGGTATGGGCGTTATCCACCGCAACCTCTCCATCGAGGACCAGGCTGCACACGTGGACCGCGTTAAGCGCTCCGAGTCCGGCATGATCATTAACCCCGTCACCATCGGTGCTGACGCAACCATCGCCGAATACGACGAGGTCTGCGGCTACTACAAGGTTTCCGGTCTGCCCGTCGTCAGCGAAGAGGGCGTGCTGGAAGGTATCATCACCAACCGCGATATCCGCTACATCTCCCGCTCCGACTACGAGGGCATTCGCGTCCGCGACATCATGACCCCCATGCCGCTGGTTACCGCGCACCCCAGCGTCACCAAGGACGAAGCATTCGCACTGCTGTCTAACAACAAGATTGAGCGTCTGCCCCTGGTCGACGACGCAGGCAAGCTCGCCGGTCTGATTACCCTCAAGGACTTCGTCAAGACTGAGCAGTACCCCAACGCCACCAAGGACGAGGACGGCCGCCTGCGTGCCGGCGCCGCTATCGGCTTCTTCGGCGACGGCTACGAGCGCGCAATGACCCTGGTCGAGGCAGGCGTCGACGCACTGTTCGTGGACACCGCAAACGGCCACTCCCAGGGCGTGCTCGACATGATTGCCCGCCTGAAGAAGGACCCCGCCGCAGCACACGTGGACGTCATCGGTGGCCAGGCTGCAACCCGCCTGG
The DNA here is from genome assembly GCF_001813725.1 of Rothia sp. HMSC072B04. NCBI lineage: Bacteria > Bacillati > Actinomycetota > Actinomycetes > Micrococcales > Micrococcaceae > Rothia > Rothia sp. HMSC072B04. The sequence goes on from NZ_KV813796.1 coordinate 180,731, forward strand.
GCGCACAGGCGATCATCGACGCCGGCGCTGACGGCGTGAAGGTCGGCGTTGGCCCCGGCTCCATCTGCACCACCCGCATCATCGCCGGTGTTGGCGTTCCCCAGGTGACCGCTATCAACGAGTCCGCTAAGGCGGCAATCCCGGCAGGCGTGCCGCTGATTGCTGACGGCGGTATGCAGCACTCCGGCGAGATCGGCAAGGCACTGGTTGCAGGCGCTGACTCCGTGATGCTCGGCTCCCTGCTGGCCGGTACCACCGAGTCCCCCGGTGAGCTGATCTTCATGAACGGTAAGCAGTACAAGGCATACCGCGGCATGGGTTCGCTGGGCGCAATGCAGACCCGCGGCCGCCACAAGTCCTTCTCCAAGGACCGCTACTTCCAGGCTGACGTCTCCAGCGAAGAGAAGCTGATCCCCGAGGGTATTGAGGGTCAGGTTCCCTTCCGCGGCCCGCTCTCCGCAGTGATTCACCAGCTCGAAGGCGGCCTGCGCCAGACCATGTTCTACGTCGGTTCCCGCACCATCGAGGAGCTCAAGTACAAGGGTCAGTTCGTGCGCATCACCCCCGCAGGTCTGAAGGAATCGCACCCGCACGACATCATGATGACCGTTGAGGCACCGAACTACCGCCGCTAAAACGCCTCACCAACGATGATTCGCCGCATGGTGTGCACACCATGCGCCGTTGAGCCCGCCCTATACCCGTTCAGGTATCGGGCGGGCATCGGCGCGAATAACGCCCAGCGGCACCCCTCAAACCGAATTCGAAAGGATTCACCCCATGTCTGAAATTCAGATTGGCCTCTCCAAGAACGCCCGCCCCACCTACTCCCTGGACGATGTGGCGCTGGTGCCTACCCGCCGTACCCGCGACCGCCGCGACGTCGACACCTCCTGGCAGATTGACGCCTTCAAGTTCGACACCCCCATCATTGGTGCGCCCATGGACTCGGTCATGTCCCCGGCGACCGCCATTGCACTGGGTAAGCTGGGTGGCCTGGGCGTGCTGAACCTCGAGGGCCTGTGGACCCGCTACGAGGACCCGCAGCCGCTGCTCGACGAGATTGTTGAGCTGCCCGAGGCGGACCCCGCCTCCGCAACCACCCGCATGCAGCAGATTTACTCCGAGCCGATTAAGCCGGAACTGATTACTGCACGCTTGGAAGAGATCCGTGACTCCGGCGTGGTCGTTGCAGGCTCCCTGAGCCCGCAGAACACCCAGGAGCACTACGAGACCGTAGTGAAGGCGGGCGTTGAGCTGTTCGTCATCCGCGGTGCGTCCGTCTCTGCTGAGCACATTTCCACCTCGCACGAGCCGCTGAACCTGAAGAAGTTCATCTACGAGCTCGACGTTCCGGTCATCGTTGGTGGCGTTGCTGGCTACTCGCAGGCTAAGCACCTGATGCGTACCGGCGCAGCCGGCGTGCTGGTGGGCTTCGGCGGCGGTTCCGCACAGACCACCCGCCAGGGCCTGGGCATCTCCGCACCCATGGCAACCGCTATCGCCGACGTGGCTGCGGCACGTTCCGACTACCTGGACGAGTCCGGCGGCCGCTACGTACACGTGATCGCTGACGGCTCCCTGGGCCGCTCCGGTGACATGGTGAAGGCGCTCGCACTGGGCGCTGACGCTGTCATGCTGGGCGCTCCGCTGGCTCGCGCATCCGAGGCTCCCGGCCAGGGCTGGTACTGGGGCAACGAGGCGCACTCGCTGGACTTCCCGCGCGGCGTGCGCACCCCGCTGGGTGTTGTCGGCTCCCTGGAGGAGGTCCTGTACGGTCCTTCGCACCACGTGAACGGCACCAGCAACATTGTCGGTGCGCTCAAGCGCGCAATGGCTAACTGCGGTTACCTGGACCTGAAGAAGTTCCAGAAGGCGGATCTGACCGTGGTTCCTGCGTACCGCGGCTAATGTAGCTTCATGAATCACCGCTTGGCGGTTGGCAGGTTGTGATCTGCCGGTCGCCGGGCGGTGCTTTCTATACGCACGCTCTACCCCCGTTAGAGCATGTAGCGGTACCTCCAGATGGGGGAGCGGCTACGTACCGTCGGCGGCATACAGCAATAGCGTAAAATAGATATATCCCCGCGCAAGTGCGCGGATTAGTACCAACACGTTGAGGTAATTTTCGTGACCAACTCTGTGAACCTGGACCAGCTCGAAGAGCGTCCCGTCCTGGTGGTAGATTACGGTGCACAGTACGCGCAGCTCATCGCTCGTCGCGTGCGTGAAGCCGGCATCTACTCCGAAATCGTCCCCCACTCCATGAGCACCGAGAAGATGCTCGCCAAGAACCCGGCAGCCATCGTGCTCTCCGGTGGCCCCTCCTCGGTCTACGCCGATGGCGCACCCAAGGGCGACAAGGCCCTCTTCGAAGCTGGCGTGCCGATCTTCGGTATCTGCTACGGCTTCCAGGTGATGGCCCAGACCCTCGGCGGCACCGTCGCCCAGACCGGTCTGCGCGAATACGGCGCAACCGACGCTGTGGTCTGCGCTGAGAACTCCTCCTTCCTCACCGGCACCCCCACCACCCAGAACGTGTGGATGTCTCACGGTGACTCCGTGACCGAAGCCCCCGAAGGCTTCGAGGTGCTGGCTAAGACCCCCGGCGCATCCGTGGCAGCATTCGTGGACGAATCCCGCAAGCTCGGCGGCGTGCAGTGGCACCCCGAGGTGAAGCACTCCGACTACGGCCAGGTCGCCCTGGAGAACTTCCTCTATAATGTGGCAGGCCTGAAGCCCACCTGGTCCACTAACAACATCATCGAAGAGCAGGTCGCAAAGATCCGCGAGCAGGTCGGTAGCGACCGCGTCATCTGCGCGCTCTCCGGCGGCGTTGACTCCTCCGTGGCAGCAGCACTCGTGCACAAGGCTGTTGGCGACCAGCTCACCTGCTTCTTCATCGACCACGGTCTGCTCCGTGAAGGCGAGCGCGAACAGGTCGAGCAGGACTACGCAGCATCCATGGGTATCAAGGTCATCACCATCGACGAGTCGGAGCGTTTCCTCTCCGCACTCGATGGCATCACCGAGCCTGAGGCGAAGCGTAAGGCTATCGGCCGCGAGTTCATCCGCTCCTTCGAAGAGGCACAGCGCAAGCTGATCGCTGAAGCGGGCGAAGAGGGCGCAGACATCAAGTTCCTGGTCCAGGGCACCCTGTACCCGGACGTTGTTGAGTCCGGCGGCGGCGACGGCACCGCAAACATTAAGAGCCACCACAACGTGGGCGGCCTTCCCGACGACCTGACCTTCGAACTGGTTGAGCCGCTGCGCACCCTGTTCAAGGACGAGGTTCGCGCTATCGGTCGTGAGCTCGGCGTTCCCGAGAAGATCGTGGCACGTCAGCCGTTCCCCGGCCCCGGACTGGGCATCCGCATTGTCGGTGAGGTTAACCGCGAGAACCTGGACACCCTGCGTGCCGCTGACGCTATCGTGCGTGAAGAGCTGACCGCAGCAGGTCAGGACGAGCACATCTGGCAGTGCCCCGTGGTTCTGCTGGCTGGCGTTCGCTCCGTGGGCGTTCAGGGTGACGGCCGTACTTACGGCCACCCGATTGTTCTGCGCCCGGTCTCTTCGGAAGACGCAATGACCGCTGACTGGTCGCGCCTGCCGTACGACCTGCTGGCTAAGATCTCGAACCGTATTACGAACGAGGTCAAGGACGTTAACCGAGTGGTGCTGGACGTTACCTCCAAGCCCCCGGGAACCATTGAGTGGGAGTAATCCCGCTTTGGGCTACCTAGCTTTGTAGCTGGGAGCCTGTGAAGGAGCCGCCCGGTGCATCCGAATGTGGATGCGCTGGGCGGCTCCTTTTGTGAGTATGTACGTTGCAGATGCCAGGGATGAACGAAATATAATGTGCTTATGCATGCTTCGTCTGACATGCGCAGAGCATTAACCTAATGGCATAAGGAGGGGCTAAAGATGTTAAAAGCTGATAACGAGCACATTCAAAAGCAAGAGTATGAATCCTCCGTCTATGAGTTTTTCGTCAGTTTTCCTGCCCTTGCAGATGACGCAAACTGTTCTGAAGAAATCCCCGTGGCGGAACGTTCTGCCTCGCAGCGCCCTGCCCCAGACTTTTAGCTTAGAAGTAAGCCGCCCGGTGCATCCGAATGTGGATGCGCCGGGCGGCTTCTGGCATCAAGTCGTGTAGAAAAGGGGAGGCGTTTTGGGGCGTATTAAAAAATCCTCATTTATTTTTTAAACGCGGGGTCTAAATAAAAGAAATGCATTCCAAAAATACCCGAAAAACTACGCCTAGAAATAAACCTTTTTAGTGTGGGTGATGCGGGTGACGAATCGAATCACGCCAATGAGCGCTCGACCCCAACCCAAAATGCAAAGCAAAAAACGTACCAAAACAGCAGAAGCCAAACGCGCACGCCATGTACACACCATAGGTCAGCATCACAAACTCAGAATCATGGCTCAGACCCGACGCCACAATCATCGTCAACGAAACAGCCAGAATGATAAGCCACGCAGCGCTCGCAGCCGCAATCACCCACGAGATAGCGCTCAACACCGGGTGAGGAACCCTAAACGTGCGCTCAGGGTCCTCAGAGGCGGGTACAGTCGCTACAGAAGCTGTAGCGGGGGCAGTAAGTGGAGCTGATGAACGCCACGGAATATGCGCATCAGCATGCTGACTGGAAACCTGCGCCGGACGCTGCGGGACGCCTCCAGCATCGGGAGGGGAAGAAAGATACGGTTGCTGCAATGCGGGCTCCTGGATGTGGGACCTTGCAAGAGAAGAAACAGCCTAGTTCCTACTTTCGCAAAAATGAGTATCGGCGATAGATTGAAAAAATAGAGTGAGTAATTATTCTTTCTATAATTCAAGACTAGAAGTGAACCGCATAAAAAACGAGAGCATCAGCAAATAAGATGCAATATGACGCGAAAATTTCGAAAAACACAACGAAAAAGCAGTAAACCTCAACCTGAAGGTTCAGGGTAGGGTTATTAGACAGGGACCTTAGCCGTAAAACAACGGCACAGACACAGCAACAGCGAAAGGAACGAGCATGGGAATCATCCTCCCACTCCTCTACTTAGGGGTAGGAATCGGGCTCGCAATGTTGCTACCTGAGCACTGGGGTAACCGCCTGAAAGAAAGCGCCTCCGCCCTGCTGACTCGCTGGATCATTCCCGCCGTTATCATCTACACCGTCGCCACCAGCCGCCCCGAACTTTTCTTCGTTGCAGCCTCCACCATGGTGTTGATGCTCCTCGGAGTGCTCTGCGCCGGGCGTATCACCCGCGACCCCGTGCAGAAACTCGCCTTCGTCTATCTGAACGCGGGGCTCTTCGGCATCCCTGTGGTTGCCGGGTTCTGGGGTGAGGAAGCCGTGCGAGTCTACATCGGCGCGTATATCGGCAACTCCATCATGGGTAATATTCTGGGCACCTCGCTACTACGCGGCGGTTTAACAACAGATGCCGGGGAGCGCGCCGCCTCAAGTGTACGAGCCGCGCAGAACTCACACACAACACAGGATGCACGAGCCACCAGGAGCCGTGGTGAAACCCTCCACACGGTGATGCGGGGGCTGCGTACCAGCCCGCCGGTTATCGCCGTGGTGGTGGGTCTGCTCTGCCTGCCCGCCGGCTCTTTCCTGAGCGTTCACGGGGCAGGTTTCTACCGGGTACTGACCTGGATTTTCAGCTTTATCGGACTGATTGTTCTGGGCATGTGGCTCGGTGTCGCCAAGCTACACCGCGCCGACCTGACCCGCGCCGCCGGATGGGCGCTCCTACGCGCCGTGCTCGTAAGCGTCTACAGCATCGGCGTGCTGGCACTCGCCCGCTGGGCACACGATACGGCGGGCATGCACTTTGACCAGTTGCTCGCGCATCCGCAGGTGCTTTTCCTTCTGGCTGTTCTGCCGCCAGCAGCTAATATCGTCATTCTGGAAACCCACTACCGGCACGAAGGCACCGCAGCCCCCGTCATTGCCGCAGGGGCGGCCGTCAGCGTGGGAATGATAGCGCTCGCCGTGCCGATCCTGCAGTTCGTCTTCGCCAGCTAAGTAGAGCCGCCAGCTAAATAGAGCCAAGAAAGCACGCCGGGACCACAAAGGGGAGAACGCAGGAGACAACACAAAAGGAGGGCGGGGCATAAGCCTCACCCTCCTTCTGCTGTCTATCACCTTATCGGCACACGGTAGCACTCAACGAGCTACAGCGCTTAGCGAACGATGTGGTACACCTTCGCCTCGTAGGGGCGCAGGGTCGAACCCGCGTCGTCCTTGTAGTTTGAGCTCACTAGCTCAACACGAGCACCAGCCTCACGAGCCTCAGAAAGTACCGCGAAGTCGCGTTCCTGCTCCTCGGCAGTGAAGTTCGAAACAACCAGCAAAGACTCGTTCGCGGGGCTGCCATCCGCACCACCGGTACGGGTGTACGCGTACACAGCCTCATCCTCGTTGTGCGGAACCTGAACCGAATCGACCGGAGCGAAGGCTGCGTAAACCATCAGATCCTTCAGCTTGCCGCGGCGCAGAGCCACCAGCTGCTGGTAGTGGTAGAAGATCGAATCCTCATCAGCCAGAACAGCCTCAGCGTTAATCGCCGGGTAGTTCGGGTTCACAGCAATCCACGGGGTCACACCCTCGGGGCTGAAACCACCGTTAGCGGAGGCATCCCACTGAACCGGGGTACGAGCGTTGTCGCGGCCCTTAATGTAAATCGCCTGCATCGCCTCTTCGTGGCTTAGACGCTTGTGGTCAACGTGCATGTCCTCGTAGAAGCGGATCGAGTCACCATCGCGGTAATCCTCAATCGAATCAAACTTCACGTTGGTCATGCCCAGCTCTTCACCCTGGTAAATGTACGGGGTGCCCTGCATGAAGTGCAGGGTGGTCGCCAGCTGCTTAGCGGACAGGGTGCGGAACTCATCCGAATCGTTACCGAAGCGGGAGACAACGCGCGGCTGGTCGTGGTTGTTCCAGTACAGCGAACCCCAGGCGTTACCCTCCAGGGTGGTCTGCCAGTCGTTCAGGATGCGCTTGAGCTCGGTCAGCTTGTACGGTGCGTAGGACCACTTGCCGCCCAGATTGCCGTTCGGGTCGTTATCCACGCCCATGTGATCGAAGTGGAAGATCATGTTCAGCTCACCGGTGTGGTAGCCAGCCCACAGCTTAGCGTCCTCGGGGCTGGTCGCGCTGGTCTCGCCCACGGTCATCACGTCGTAGCGGCTGAAGGTCTCGCGGGTCAGTTCCTTCATCCACGGGTGCACCATGGTGCCGTTCGTAATGACGAACGGAATCGAGGAGGTGTGCTTCTCGTAGTCGGTGGAGGGGTCATCCGGGTAGCCCTCGGGCTTGGAGATGATGTTGATAGCGTCCAGGCGGAAGCCGTCAACGCCCTTGTCCAGCCACCAGCGGACCATGGAGTACAGGTCCTCGCGAACCTTCTCGTTTTCCCAGTTCAGGTCGGGCTGTTCCTTGAAGAAGATGTGCAGGTAGAACTGGCCGGTCGCCTCGTCCCACTCCCACGCCGGGCCGCCGAACTCGGACGCCCAGTTGTTCGGAGGAATCGGGTTGCCGTCCTCGTCGAAGCCCTTCGGGTCCTTCCAAATGTAGTAGTCGCGGTAGGGGTTGTCCTTAGAGGAGCGGGACTCCTTGAACCAGGGGTGCTCATCGGAGGTGTGGTTTGCGACCAGGTCCATCAGGATCTTGATGCCGTGCTTGTGGGCGGTTTCAAGCATCTCGTCGAAGTCTTCCATGGTGCCGAAGTCACTCATGATCGCGAAGTAGTCAGAGATGTCGTAGCCGTTGTCCACGTTCGGCGAGTCGAACACGGGGGAGAGCCAGATGACGTTGATGCCCAGCTTAGCCAGGTAGGGTAGCTTCTCGGTAATGCCCTTCAGATCACCGATACCGTCGCCGTTAGCGTCGTTGAAGGAGCGGGGGTACACCTGGTACACCACGGCTTCCTTCCACCACTGGCGGCCTTCGTAGGAGGGAACCTCGTATGCCTCGGAGTTGCTCATAATTGCCTTTCTATACCGGCCATCCAGCCGAAAAGAGGAACAAATTTTGTCTGTGATTGAAGTATAGGGCGAAGAGGGACCGGAATGTCTGTATCTGGTCCCCCTTCGCACAGTATGAGTGGGGTACGACTACTTGGCGTTACCGAAGAGGTACACCTTCGCCTCGTAGGGGCGCAGCAGGGTGCCCTCATCGGTGAACTCGCGGTTCTCATCGCGGTAGTTCGAGCTAATCAGCTTCGGGGTGTTCTCGATTGCCTTCAGCTCAGTCGGGGAGAGTGCCTGCGAGTTGGTCAGCACCACCGAATCCAGGTTGCCGCCCGCGTAGTTCAGCTGAACGGTGTCATCGGTGAAGTTGGCGACGACCAGCAGGGCGCGCTCGCCGGTTGCGGCGGCGTCCTCGTCGGAGTTCACGCGCAGGTAGGCGTAAACCTGGTCATCCTCTTCATCCAGCAGGCGGTACTCGCCGGTCAGGACGATCGGGTGCTCGCGGCGCAGGCTAATCAGGTCGCGGTAGTGGTAGAACACCGAATCCTGGTTAGCGAGCTCTGCCTCCGCGTTGATTTCGGTGTAACGCGGGTTCAGCTTCAGCCACGGGGTGCCGGAGGTAAAGCCTGCGTTCTCGCCAGCGGTCCACTGCATGGGGGTGCGGGCGTTATCGCGGCCGGAGGCGCTGATGTAGCGCAGCATGTCCTCCGCGGAGACACGGCCCGACTCTTCAACGTACTTGCGCCAGGAGTCGTGAATCTCCAGGTCGTTGTAGTCCTTCACATCGTCGAAGAAGACGTTGGTCATGCCCAGCTCTTCACCCTGG
>NZ_KV813796.1:189640-213852 GCF_001813725.1 Rothia sp. HMSC072B04
GTTGGTCATGCCCAGCTCTTCACCCTGGTAGATGTAGGGGGTGCCCTGCATCAGGTGCAGCACGGTGCCGAGCATCTTGGCGCTGACGGTGCGGTACTCGGGGGAGTCGTTACCGAAGCGGGAGACGGTGCGCGGCTGGTCGTGGTTGTTCCAGTACAGGGAGTTCCAGCCGCGGCCGTGCAGGCCTTCCTGCCAGTGGGTGAGGACCTTCTTGAGGTCAACCAGGTTGAAGCGGCGGTCGGACCACTTGCCGGTCACGCCACCTTCGGAGGCGTCTACGTCCATGTGCTCGAACTGGAACACCATCTGTAGCTCGTTGCGGTCGAAACCGGTGTAGAGTGCGGCGTCGTCCACGGTCACGCAGGGGGTTTCGCCCACGGTCATGACCGGGTACTTGCTCAAGACCTCGCGGTTCATCTCCTGCAGGAATTCGTGCACGCGCGGGCCGTTAGCTGCGACAGCAAGGGAGTTGTCGAGGCCGCCAGCGAGGACTGCCGGATCCTCGGGGAAGGAGAGGTCCTTAGAAATCAGGTTGATGACGTCCATGCGGAAGCCGTCCACGCCCTTGTCCAGCCAGAAGCGCATGATGTCGTAGACCTCTTCGCGGACCTTCGGGTTCTCCCAGTTCAGGTCGGGCTGCTTGACGGAGAAGTAGTGCAGGTAGAACTGGCCGGTCGCCTCGTCCCATTCCCATACGGAGGGGCTGAAACAGGAAATCCAGTTGTTCGGCGGAATCGGCTTGCCATCCTCATCGAAGCCCTTGGGGCCGCGCCAGATGTAGTAGTCGCGGTAGGGGTTGTCCTTGGAGGAGCGTGCCTGCTTGAACCATTCGTGCTCGTCGGAGCTGTGGTTGACGACCAGGTCCATCATGAGCTTGATGCCGTGCTTGTGCGCGGTTTCGAGCAGCTCATCGAAGTCTTCCATGGTGCCGAACTCGGTCATGATGGCGCGGTAGTCGGAGATGTCGTAGCCGTTGTCATCGTTCGGGGAAGCGTAGATGGGGGAGAGCCACAGCACCTGAATACCGAGCTTGGCGAGGTACGGAATCTTCTCGGTAATGCCGGGCAGATCGCCGATGCCGTCGCCGTTGGAGTCGTTGAAGGAGCGGGGGTAAATCTGATAGACCACCGGTTCCTGCCACCACTGGGTCTGGGTCGTCATTGTTCTTCCTTCCCTTGGTATGGATGAGTGTTGTGTGGGGCCGCTCTGTGGGCGGCTAAAGTCTGATGCCCTTTTAGGACTGGGTGGTGAGGGGCGTCAGGAGGCTCTGGGGTGCCCAGCTGGAGGGGTCAATTTCCAGGAGTAGACCGCTGTGGTCGGAGATGGCTTCGGGGGAGTTGTCGCGGAAGACTACCGCGTGCGAGTTCACCGTAAGCAGTCGGTCAGCGAACACGAAGTCAATGCGCTTGGCGTCCGTGCTACCTTCCCAGCCGGCGATTTCGCGGTGGACGGTGTTTTCGCCGTCGGTGTGCTCCGCCAGCGAGCGGGTATCAACCATACCGCTGGAGGTGACTAGCGCGTAGCCTTCATCGCTCAGATGCGCGGCGGAGTTAAAGTCGCCGCCGAGCAGTACGGGTGCGGTGAGGGCACATTCTGCCAGGGCCTGTGAGAGGCGGGTGTATTCCTGCGTGAAGAGGGGCTCGCCGTCGAAGTCCCACCAGGACATGTGGGTGGTTGCGCACCAGAAGGTGCCCGTCGCAGTTTCGATGAGCGCCGCCTGCGCTGCACGGCGCTGTACCTGGTGGTAGCCGTACTCGGGGGACATGTCGATGGGCTTGATGCCGCGAATCGGCAGGCGCGAGAGGATTGCTACGCATTCGTCGTAGAGGTCCCAACCGATGTGGGCTTCGGTGAGGGTCCACTCGTAGGTTGCGCCCATTTCGTTGAGTGCCTGCACGAGTAGCAGGGCGTAGTTGTCTTCGTGGACCGGCACGCCTGCGCCGCCGCGGTAGTTGAGAGGCTCCTTCACCACGGGGGTGGAGGTGAGCTGGTTGACTTCCTGCAACGCAACGACGTCCACCTGCTGTTCAATGATGAACTTGGCGAGGGTACGGATCTTGGCAATCTGGTGGATTTCGCACCAGCTGTGCGTATTGAGGGTGAGGAAGCGCATGTATTAAGTCCGGGGTATGTGTGAGGTTGAAGAATGATATGCGCACCGCGTATTGAGGTGGTGAGTGTTTATGCACTCTGACCTATGGGTGCACTGTTTATGCTATCGATTCTGTGCGCTAGGTAATAGGGAAAAAGTCTCATCTGCAGCAAGTATTTTTAACCAGTGCCGGGATATGTTTCAGGTTCTGAAAAACTCTTTCAAAACTCACAGTTTTGGTACCTGCGGGTAGGTATGACCTGGCATTATTAGTTCTGTCTAAAACACATTCGGCATTTAGCGCACGCAGAATATGTGGCACCCGTCTCATATACTTTCGTTTGAGGGTATAAAGATACGGTGTTGCCACCGCAGACCGGCAACGATCGCCGGCACCTGCGTCCGCTCACTCGACAACCCGAAAGGGCGTATAGCCTCATGATGGAAAAAGTACAGAGGTTCGGCTCTGCCATGCTGGCACCCGTTCTTCTCTTCGCATTCGCTGGCCTCGCGGTCGGTATTGCGATCATTGCACAGAACGGCGACCTGATCCCCCTCGCAGCTGATAAGGAAAGCGCGTGGAACCACTTCTGGTCTGTTTGGGAGTCCGGCGCATGGACCGTCTTCAACCAGATGGAACTGCTCTTCGTGATCGGTCTGCCCATTGCACTGGCAAAGACCGCTAACGCACGTGCAGTGATGGAAGCTGCAATGGTCTACCTGACCTTCAACTACTTCGTCGGCACCATGCTCAAGGTATGGGGCAAGGGCGGCACCGGTTTCTTCGACCTGGACTACACCACCGACATCTCTAAGAGCGCGGCAGGTACCGGTCTGAAGATGATTGCCGGTATCAAGACCATGGACACCGGTATCTTCGGTGCCATCATCATCTCCGCAATCGTGGTGTGGGCACACAACCGCTGGTTCGACAAGAAGCTGCCCGACTTCCTCGGTATCTTCCAGGGTTCCCAGTACGTCTACGGCGTCTGCTTCTTCCTGATGATGCCCGTGGCATTCCTGTTCTCCTGGCTGTGGCCCTACGCTCAGCACGGCATCTCCTCCCTGCAGGGCTTCTTCATCGCATCCGGCGCACTCGGCGTGTGGGTTTACACCTTCCTCGAGCGCTTCCTGATTCCGACCGGTCTGCACCACTTCATCTACTCCCCGTTCGTCTTCGGTAATGTTGTTACCCCGAACGGTATTGCTAAGGACTGGCCGACCCACCTGACCGAGTTCGCAAAGAGCGACAAGCCCCTGAAGGAACTGTTCCCCGGCGGCGGCTTCGCACTGCACGGTAACTCCAAGGTCTTTGCACCCATCGGTATCGCAGCGGCGTTCTACACCACTGCTCGTCCCGAGAAGCGCAAGGAAGTTCTCGCTCTGATGATTCCCGTCTGCCTCACCGCGATCCTGATCGGTATCACCGAGCCCCTCGAGTTCACCTTCCTGTTCCTTGCACCCCCGCTGTTCCTGGTCCACGCAATCCTGGCAGCAACCATGGCTGCAATCATGTACCAGCTGGGTCTGGTTGGTTACATGGGTGGCGGTCTGCTCGACTTCCTGTTCCAGAACTGGATCCCGCTGTGGGCAAACCACTCCGGCACCTACCTCATGCAGATCGGTGTGGGCCTGTGCTTCACCGTTATCTACTTCCTGGTCTTCCGCTTCATGATTCTGAAGTTCGACTTCAAGACCCCCGGTCGTGAAGAAGACGGCGGCGAGACCAAGCTCTACAGCAAGGCAGAGTACAAGGCTGCTAAGGCTGCTGAGAAGGACGGCGGCGCAGCAGCTCCCGCAGCTGACGGCGACCTCTACGCACCCCGCGCAGCAGGCTTCCTCGAACTGCTTGGTGGCGCAGAGAACATCACCACCGTGAACAACTGCGCAACCCGCCTGCGTGTCTCCGTTGCTGATGAGTCCCTCGTCAGCACCTCGGATGCAGACTTCAAGAATGCAGGCGCTCTGGGTCTGGTCCGCAAGGGCAAGGCATTCCAGGTCATCGTCGGCATGGACGTTCCCCAGGTTCGCGAGCGTTTCGAGACCATGGTGAACGAAGCTAAGACCCTCTCCTAAGAGGAATCAGCTTTCAACCGTCTGACGGTATGACGCCTCATAAGGGATAGACTTCGCCGGCGGTATCGGATAACACCGATGCCGCCGGCGAAGCTGTACCCGGACACGTACCAGGCGCATACCCAGCTCAAATCTGCTGGCATACACACTCAAAGTGAGAGATGACCGTCCTCACCCACCCTGGCCGATGACTCTAGAGCGTGTACTATTTATATATTGCTCACCATCGGATTCAGGAGCTTTGAGTGGATTTACAAGACGTCGTGAATGCGAACCAGCACCGATTCAGTGAAACTGAACGGGAAATTTTGGCATTCATGCTAGAAAACGAAGAGTTCGTTGCAGAGTCAACGATCAACTCTCTGGCACATAAAACCTATACTTCGACCAGCTCAATTATCCGCCTGACGAAGAAGCTGAACTTCTCCGGATTTGCCGAGTTGAAGTACTTCATTAAGTCCTCTCTGAACCGCAGCGAACCTTTCAACCCGCGGTTCATTGAGAGCGGTCGCGAAGATATTCAGCGCACCTACGACTACCTCGAGCACATGGAACTGAGCGGACTGCTCAAGCGCATCCATGAGGCTCGCACCGTGTACTGCTTCGGTACCGGCTACGCGCAGCGCAACGCCGTGCAGGAATTTACCAAGTCCATGCAGGTGTGCGGTAAGTTCTGCCAGGTCATCCCGGCGCGCAATGAGTTCGAAAGCGCCATGAACAATATGACCCAGGACGATGTGGTCATTATTGTGTCCTTTTCAGGTCAGACCGAGAACATGCGCGAACACATTAAGATGCTGGCGCTGCGCCGCATCCCCATGATTGCGGTGACCGCCATTGGTGTGAACTACATGTCTTCACACGCCGAGTACTCCCTGCACTACCAGACCACCCCCACCCAGATCAGCACCCAGCGCAAGCCCTACTACTCCTTCGTTGCGCTGTCGGTACTGCTGGACTACATCGTGCGCCGCTATATTGAACACGTTGAACATGAGCGCCGCGAGTCCCTGCAGGACCAGGTGGATGACGCTCTCAACAATGGGGGCGAAATCGACGCCTGACAAGGCAATACTGTGCCCACCTGCCCCTTCACTCACTCCTCCTGAATCCGACCGAATCCACCTGAGATCACCTGAAAGAGACACCCAGTGACCGCAATTTTCGCGCTCATCGAAAACACCGAGAAGATGCGTAAGTACCTGTTCTGGTACCTCATGATCATCCCCGCGCTGCTGCTGCTGTGGATTGCTCTGGGCGCAGCGAACTCCCAGATGGATTTCCAGGCAGCCCTGAAGATTCCCTTCTTCACCGTGGCGTTCCTGAACGCCTGCCTCAGCCTGCTGCTGGGTGGCACCCTCAAGTTCGCAGGCGCGGAGAACGAACGCACCGAACGAGCCTACGCCCTGTACCTGACCATTCTGCTGGTCATTATCGGTAACCTACCCGGCGCGATTCTGAGCTTCTTCCTCTTCCGCTCCCTGCGCTTCGGCAACCTAGAAGGCGAACTGGCGCCCAAGTACCGTTGGGCGCTTCTGCCCGCCATGGTCTTCTACGTACTGGTGACCGTAGTGTTGCTCGCCGCCAACATCGCAATGTGGTCGAAGTAAGCGCGTAGGAACAGACAGCAAGCACGCGGGTACACTCAGCACGCAGCAGGCGCACGCTGACACCCGCTCCGCTTGAAGCACAGCATGAGGCACACCGGGCAGAGGACCCCGGAAGAACCACCATCTTCGGTGTGTACGCGCAAACGTACACCGCACTGACCCACAAGGACACTCACGACGTGAACCAGATTCCCGAGCCTACCGACGCGCAGCACGCACCCGGCACCCCGGCTGATACCGCTCAGCCCGCCGCAGCGGCCGCGACCTCAGCAGAGGAAACCCACGAAGTAGCCGACGAAATCAACATCGCCGAGCTGCCCGCACATCTGAACCCCGCCCACGAGGACTTTGACCCCTCGGCGGGGCTTGAGCGCTGGGCAGAACAGATGGACGTCTACACCGGCCCCGACGCGATGCTCGACTTCAACCAGGTCGACTACGTGCACATCGACCTGTCCGAGGCGAACCCCTCCGGTCTGGCGCAGTTGCTCGCCGGACGCAAGACCCGCCTCTCCACGATCCTGCGCGACAAGTCGCAGCTGGAGGCGGGCATGCGCTCCGCACGCACCCTGCGCACCAAGATTTACGAGCTTGCCACCGACCACGGCCTGGACTCCGGCTACTTCGTGGCGGGTACCGCCTCCTGGCTGTCGCACGACACCCGCGAGGATGCCGCCGCCTACGAGAAGCGCTTCATCGCGCCGATTCTCATGGCGCCGCTGAGCATCACCCCGCACCCGAAGGACGACGACTTCGAGCTGCGCCTCGCCGGTTCCGCGCGCCTGAACCCGGCGATGGTCCGCCAGATCAAGCAGGAGTACGGCATCGACCTGGGCACCATGGACGTGGCGCAGCTGGCGAACTCCATGTCCCGTCTGGATCCCGAGCCGGTCATTGAGCGTATGCGTGCCTCCGCCGGTCGTATTCCCGGCATGACCATCGAGTCGAAGTATTTCATCTCCACCTTCGCTGACCTGAAGGAAAGCCTGGGCGAGCTGCCGCACACCGCCATCACCCCGCTGGTTCGTGACCTGGCGGCGTTGAAGGTTCCCGGCGTGAAGCCGCGTGAGCTCAACGCACACAATCTGCAGCAGCCTCTGGATCAGCGCGACCCGGCAGAGGAAATGCTCCTGCTGGACGCTGATGCGAACGCCCAGGAGATTATCGACACCGCGGTCAGCGGTTTCTCCTTCACGATTACCGCGGCGCCCGGCACCGAGCCGCTGCGTACCGCCGTGAACATTGCTTCCGCCCTGATGGGTCGCGGTAAGTCCGTGCTCGTGGTGGGCGAGAAGCGCTCTACCCTGGCTGAATTCTCGGCGCTGCTCAAGCGCACCGGCATTGAGAGCCTGCGCTACGACCTGCTTGCCGAGCATGACGCTGAGGCTCAGCGCGCCGAGTTCATTCGCGCGATTGTGCGCAATGAGGGCGCGGAAGAGCCGAACTCTGAGGACCTGAACGAAGAGCTCGTGGCGACCCGTGCCGCGCTGCTCGACCACACTCGTGCCCTGCTGAACAAGGATGCGAACTGGCAGATTTCTGTCTACTCGGCGCTGCAGCGTTTGGCTGAGCTGACCGCCTCCGAGGACGGCCCGGCAACCCGTGTGCGTTTTGACCGCCCCATGCTTGATGCGCTCATGGAGCGTGAGCAGGTGCGCGCCGAGCTGGTGCGCCTGGGCGAGATTGACGGTTTTGCGGCGGCTTCGCGTACCTCCCCGTGGTACCGTGCCCGCCTGGTCAATGATGAGGAAGCCGCCGAGGCGTACGCCCTGGTCATTACCCTCAAGTCCTCCCTGCTGAACCTGCGCGAGGCGATGAACCGCACCAGCGCCATGCTGGGTCTGCGCCGCGGCCGCACCATCGCCGAGTGGGAGTCGCAGCTGGCGATTCTGATGCGCATCCGTGAGACACTCAAGCGTTTCCGCGCAGACGTCTACGACCGTCCAGTGACCGACCTGATTGCGGCGACTGCTTCGGGCGCGTGGCGTCGTGAGAACGGCATCGAGATGAGCAGCATGCAGCGTTCCCGCCTGCGCCGCGCGGCGAAGGAGTACATCCTGCCCGGCGTGAATATTGGTGACCTGCACGAGCAGCTGAAGGTGGTTCAGGCGGAGCGTGCCGAGTGGATTCGCCACATTGAGGCGCCCCGCACCCCGCAGATCCCGGAGAACCTGGATCAGCTGGCTGCCGCCCTGAACTCCCTGGTTTCTGAGCTGGCGGGCCTGGGTATTGTCCTGGCTGACACCGTTGAGGGCACCGACTTTGTGCGCACCGACCTGGACGCGCTGGATGCGCGCCTGGACGCCCTCATGGCGGACCGCGTGCTGCTGATGACCCTGCCTGAGCGTGATGCTCTGACCCAGAAGCTGCGTGAGCGCGGCCTGTCGGAGCTGCTCGATGACCTGTACGCACGTCAGGTTCCGATCGAGGTTGTTTCCGCTGAGCTGGAGCTTGCCTGGTGGCAGTCTGCCCTGGAATTCTTGCTGCAGCATCACGAAGGTAAGCTGCTGGACGGCGACCGTCTGCGCGATACGGAGTCCCGTTTCCGTCGCGCCGACTACGCCCACATGACCAGCGCCCCGGCGCGTCTGCTGGCGAAGATTGCGCGCGTGTGGACTGAACGTATTGAGTCTGAGCACGACCAGGCGGCGTACCTGAAGAGTCAGCTACGCGGCTACGAGTTCGTGCTCGAGGAGCTGTTGACTCACGCCCCGGTCATGGCGCGTACCCTGTTGCCGCTGTGGACTGCGAGCCCGTTCGCCCTGGCGCGTAAGGTTCCCGCCTCCATGCGTTTTGATACGGTGCTGTTGCTGGACTCCGAATCGACCCCGCTGGCGGCGAACCTGCCGGCGATTACCCGCGCCGACCAGGTGATTGCCCTGGGCGACCCGCATTCGGGTTACCCCTCGCCGTTCATCGTGTCCGCGCCGACTTTCGGTGCGCCCGAGCCGACCGACGAGCAGCTGGACAGCACCTTCGATGTGCTCGCTACCGTACTGCCCAACCGCACCTTGGCGATGCTACACCGCAGCATGGACCCGGTGATTCTGGACTACCTGAACCGTGAGTTCTACGGTTCGCAGCTACATGCGGCTCCGGTGAGCCGCGCCTCCTCTCAGCCTGCCGGTTCGCTGACCGTTGAGTACATTGATACTCGCGGTAAGGTCAGCGATAACGCGAACCTGGATTCGCCCGGTGTTGAGGTGGAGCGCGTGACAAACCTGGTGCTTGAGCACGCGTACCGTACCCCGGATCGTTCGCTGGCGGTGGTGACGGCAAGCCCGAAGCACGCTCAGCGTGTGGCTGAGTCGGTGCGTCACGCCCTGAGCCTGTACCCGCAACTGGCGCCGTTCTTCGCCGCTGGTGAGGAGTCTTTCCGCGTGGTCGACCTGACCCGCGCTGAGACCCTCGAGCGCGACACCGTGATTTTCTCTCTGGGTGTGGGCCGTGCCCGACTGGGTCAGGCGTCGTACGATTTGGGTCAGCTGTCTGCTGAGCATGGCCGCCAGGGCTTTGTGGTGGCGTTGACTCGTGCACGCCGTGCCCTGCGCATTGTCTCGTGTATTGACCCCTCCGAGCTGGACCCGCAGAAGCTGCATCATGGCGCGGTAGATTTCTACCACCTGCTGCGTGAACACGCGGAACGTCAGGCGCGTGAAGAGGTGGAAGCGAAGGCACAGCGCGTGCCGGAAACTCTGCCGCGTAACGCATTCTTGGCTGCCGACGACGCAGACACCCCGGATTTGGGTGACTGGCTGCTGAACGATTTGGTGGCGCGCCTGCAGGCTTGCGGTGTGCGTGTGAGCCGCGGTGAGGGTGATATCGCTCTGATTGCGCACGCCCCGGAGAAGCTGGCTGCTGAGCCGGTGCCCGCGCTGGGTGTGGCTCCCGTGGTGTCTTCGCAGCCGAGTGCTCCGGCGGCTATGCCGCTGGTGGCGTGCTCTGATGGCGAGCAGAATTACGCGCGTGCTTCGGTGCGTGAGCGTACCCGTCTACTGCCGGAGCGTCTGAGCCGCACGGGCTGGAACTACATTACGCTGGGCACCCTGGAGGTGTTCGCCGATCCGGACGCTGTGGTGGCGCGCGTGCTGCACTACCTGGATATGGATGAGAGCGCTGAGGTTCGTGGCTAGCTATTCGTCGACGCCGAAGCCTCGCCGCGGTCACCGCCGTGTGAGCGGCGGAGGCTCGGTGAGCGGGGCTGAGCCTCTGCTGGTGGGCGTGACGACGCCTCCGACTGCGGGTTCGGGCACCTCGTCTGCTGCGGGGGCTTCCGCGAAGAAAACCGGCGCTCAGCAACAGAACTCCCAGAAGGCGAGTTCTCAGAAAGCGGCTACTTCCACGCAGCCTCTAACCCCGGAGGAGCGTGAGCGTCTGGAGTGGATGCGTCAGCAGCGCCCTCCGCACTGGGGTAACAATATCGTGTAGCGTCTTCCTGCCGGGAGTGCTTCTTAAACGCCGAGGGGCGGGGCAACCTGTGTTGCCCCGCCCCTTGTTTTGGCTGGTGTGGAACCCCGTTTAGGAGTTGCCCTTGTCGGTGCTGTAGAAGCCGGAACCCTTGAAGGTCACGCCGACGGTGTTGTAGCGCTTGCGCAGGGTTTCTTCGCCGCACTGCGGGCAGACGCGCAGCGCATCGTCGCTAAAGGACTGGCGCTGTTCAAAGACGTGGTTGCAATTCTTGCACTGGTAAACGTAGACCGGCATTTTGTCCTTCTGTATCCGTTTTCGCTGGGATGGTTTATTAACGTGGTTTGAGTGTACCGCTTTTGAAACGTTGGGAGCTATTTGCGTTTTCTTCTCAAAAAGCTATTTCTGGTTTCTTTTTGCCTTTTTCCTGAGTGATTTTGTGGGTGTGTCCCGAATATCTTTGTGCTTTTGCAGAAAGATGCGGGGTGTCAATCAGGAGTGAAACGGGCACGAGAGAATCGGGTACTTTTAGACCTGCTAACGGGTGCGGTAGATACCCTGCTCGGTGAGGATGACCGGCAGAATAGCATCCCACTGGTCGTAGGGGACAGCCTCGTAGATTTCGTCGCTGAAGACGATACCGATGCTCTGCTCCTCCAGCTGTTGTGCGCTGAGCAGGGGAATAATGCGGTCGTAGTAGCCGCCTCCCTGACCGAGGCGGTGCCCGCCGGCATCAAAGGCGAGTGCGGGGATGAGGCGCAGGTCGGCGTCGACGAAGGCGCGTTCGTCCTGTTCTTCGCCTTCGGGTTCCGGGATGCCCATGGGGCTGAGCGGATGCTCGACGGCAGGATCCCAGTGCACCCAGGCGAGTTTGCGACCGGGGCGTACGACGGGCACGAGGATGCGGTGTCCGTCCTTGTGCAGGCGGGTTAGTGCTTCGATGATGGGCGGCTCGGACTTGGTGGGCAGGTACGCCGCAATGGTGCCGGGGGAGTGGAGCCGCTGCGCGACCGCCTCGAGGATGTGGGCGGTGAAGAGCTCCTGCATCTGCTGCTGACCGCGTTCGCCGCGGTGGCTGCGCGCGGTGAGGCGGCGCGGGCGGATCTGGGAGCGGAGAATGTCTTTATCCAGGGAGATATCGTCTGCGCTGGCACCGGCGTCGGAGTTGCTGGTGGCGGGGGTGGTGTTGAGGTGCATGGTGTGTCCCATCGTCTTTGCGGGTGAGGTCTTATGTGGGGCGGGGGAGAGCGGTTCTATGGGCTAGATTGGCTGGTTTGGGCCATGATGCCTCCGCGCTGAGGGGCGTTTCGAGGCAGGGTGAAAACGTTCTGGTAGATGGCAAAAAAGCAACCTACTCTGTTGGGCTGTAGATTCTACTTTTTAGTATAGAGATTACAGAAAATAGCATTGGGTTCTGAAGAAGGTATTTTCTCTACAGCCCGAAGAATGTGCCTTCACCGATATGTAGTTAGTCACGTTGAAGATTTTTTCATGTCATAGTGTCGATAAATCGCATTGAGTACTTTACAACTTAGGGTATTCTTGTGGCATGGCTACTGAAATTAAGTCTGTTACTAAGGCAGTTATTCCTGCTGCTGGTCTGGGCACCCGATTCCTGCCCGCAACGAAGGCAACCCCCAAGGAAATGCTCCCCGTCGTCGATCGCCCCGCGATTCAGTACGTGGTGGAGGAAGCAATTCGTGCCGGTCTGAACGACGTTCTGATGATTACCGGCCGTAACAAGCGCGCTCTCGAGGATCACTTCGACCGCGTTCCCGTTCTGGAGCAGCAGCTCGCTGAGCAGGGTAAGGACGCCCTGCTGGCATCTGTTGTTGAGACCAATGAGCTCGGTGGCGACCTGCACTACGTGCGTCAGGGTGACCCCAAGGGCCTGGGGCACGCTGTTCTGCGCGCAAAGCGCCACGTTGGTGACGAGGCATTCGCTGTTCTGCTCGGCGATGACCTGATTGACGAGAAGGAAGACCTGCTCTCCCGCATGGTGGAGGTTCAGGAGCGCACCGGCGGCTCCGTCGTTGCCCTGATGGAGGTTCCTCGCGAGGCTATTTCCGCTTACGGCGCAGCTGCTATTGAGGCTGTTGAGGGCGAAGACGGTTTCGTGAAGATCACCGGCCTGGTTGAGAAGCCTGCTGCTGATGAGGCTCCCTCGAACTACGCTGTGATTGGCCGTTACGTTCTGAGCTCGAAGGTCTTCGAGGTTCTGGAGAACACCGCTCCGGGCCGCGGCGGCGAGATTCAGCTGACCGACGCTCTGCAGACCCTGGCTCAGGGCGAGGGTGAAGGCGAAGGCGTCTACGGTGTGGTCTTCTCCGGCCGCCGTTTCGACACCGGTGACAAGCTGTCTTACCTGAAGGCAAACGTTATTCTTGCTGCTGAGCGTCCCGAGTTCGGTGACGACCTGCGCGCATGGCTGAAGGACTTTGTTGCAGAGAACTGCTAATTACTCTGCATCCGCTCTCTGATGAGGGCAACCGATAAATACCAACCACGCTGAGGAAGGCGTTCTTTCCGGTGGGGCGTTTTAGCCCCCATGGGAGGGCGCCTTCCTCTGCGCTGTACGTGGGGTATTGCTGAGTGAAGGCTTAGTAATGGTCCTGTGGCGAACATGCACAAGCATCATTGGGTGCATATTCCTTCCGGGGTATATGTGCATATCCAGCCCGATTCTTGCCACTTATGGAAAGCATCGGGAATATAAGGGTATGATTAAAGTCTAGGGATAAAGGGACGATAGAGGGCGACCTGATATGACGCTGTTGAACACCTCGGGTGTGTTGGTAATTCTGACCGTGATTTTGCTGCTGTGGTTTGTGCCCAGGAGCCTGCGTCGCGCGCCCGCTGGTCCTGCCATGGAACCCGAGCGTCCCCTGATTAGCGCTGAGCGTACTGCAGAGGATATTCTCGCCTCCGCGGGTGTGCTGCTGAATGAGTCGGAGGCGTACCAGTCCTCCGATCATGCGGTGGCGCCGGGTACCTCCCTGCCCTCTTCCGCTCTTCCGCAGGCTTCTTCCCGTTCCTCCCACACGGTGGAGGACTCCGCCCAGCCTGCGCCCGATACGGCTTCTATTTCGCAGATTCGCGAATCTTCCCCGACTGCCCCGTACACGGATGAGATTCCGGTCGTGGAGGACGCAAAGCCCTCGCCTCTGTCCTACTTTGATACTTCGAGCCCGAGCGGTATTGCCCTGCTGGTTGCAGCTGGTCTGGGTGTTCTTGCCCTGGTCACCGGCCTGTTGGCGCTCTTTGGTGTGCTGGCGTGGGGTTGGGCTGTTCTCTTCCTGATTCTTGCCGGTGGCACGTGGGCTGTCAGTCGCTTCGGTCTGCTGGAGTCTCTTGAGACCCAGGTCAAGGCGAACCGCGATGAGCGCCGAGCCAAGGCTGAGGCAGAAGAAGCATTTGAGAGCGAATCTGAGGACGAAGAATCTGATGTTGAAAAAGCTTACGATGGCGCTTCCGAGCCGGTAGAAGATTTGGAAGCTGAAGCTCCTGTAGCTGAAGCTGCGGAAGAGCCTGAGCCTCAGGCTCGCCCCGCTGTCCGTGAGGCCGCTACCCGCAAATCTGCTGGCGGTGTGAACCGTGAGGCGGCACGCCCGAGCCGCGCGCACATCGCGGTGGAATCCTCCGATGAGGCTCCCGATGAGGCTCCTTCTCGTGTTGCCCGTTCCGTACCTACTCGTTCTACCGAACCGTCCGCGGCTCATCGTACTGAGCACCGCCAGCAGCGTCCGAGCCGTTTCCAGCCGATTCGCCGCGGTAGCGTGCTCTTCGATCAGGAGAGCGGCTCCGCTGCTTCCTCTGCTGCACCTCGTACCGCGGGTCAGCCTCAGGTGGCTCAGTCTCAGCCTGTGCAGCCCGCTCAGGCACCTGCGGTTCCCGCTCAGCCGGTACCTGCTGCCCAGCCGGTAGCGCCTCAGCCTGCTCAGGCTCAGCAAGCTCCCGCTCAGGCACCTGCACAGCCGGTAGTAGCTCCTGCTCAGCAGCCAGCAATTCACCCGGATCAGCCGGTGGCTCGCCAGGCTCTGCGCGACGGTTCGCCCGTCCGCCAGGCGCCTGCGGCACCTGCTACTCAGGCTCCCGCTCAGCCGGTTCCCGAAGAGATTCCTCTGCCGGATGTCCTGGATGATTCCGAGTTCGATGCGCTGGATATCGCCTCGCTGAACGACCCGGCTCTTTCGACCGGTGCTACTGCGACCGGCGGTGTTCGTTCGACGAACCGCCACCCCGGTGCTGGCTCCTCCTTTGAGGCGGTTAGTAACACCTGGAACCCGGTTCAGCTACCTAAGCCGCTGAGTGCACTGCACCGCCAGGACAAGAACCAGGGTAAGAAGTAGATTTTGCTCCAGACACGCATAAAACCCCGACAGCTCGTGCTGTCGGGGTTTTTGTATGCCTGGGGATGATTGGGAAGAAGTTAAAAAGAAAAGGAACCCCGTCCATGGGGTTCCTTTTCTAGCATCACACACAGGAAGAAAGTCTTCTAGACCGATTAGGAAGGCCTTCCCACAAGGCCTGCCCTATTCGGTAATAAAAATATATCCTAATTCCCGTGCGGGTGACAAGCTGAAAATAGCGACACCCTGTCAATAAACTAAGGTTTACCTAAGTGAAATCCGCGCCATTGCAGGCGACAAGGGGCAATAACCCCGACCGAAAAAAGTTTAAAAATTTTTTTCTGCCACCTCTATATGTCGAATAAGAAGCCTCAAAGAACCTTCAATCAGGTCAATATCGCCCACTCATGAGAGAATAGCCGGGTGAAAGATTGGTTTGACGCACTCCCGATTGAGGTTGCCCTAGCTTTCATGTGGGTGGTTGGCATCGTCCGCACCAGCATCGTGTACGCTCTTGGCACGCTCGCTGCTGAAGGCGGCGCCCGCCTCGACCGCATCCGCAAAGCAATGGACAGCCCTCTCTATCGCAAAGCACGCACCTTCATCAACCGATGGGGCGTAATTGCTGTGCCCCTCTGCTTTCTCACCGTGGGTCTGCAAACCGCGGTCATCATCACGACCGGTTTCACGAAAATGCCTCTACGCCGCTGGGTTCCCGCGATGCTGGTTGGAACCTTCATGTGGGCGTGTATTTACACCACGATCGGCTTCGCAATTCTTGCGGCCCTCGGCCTGGAGCCGTGGATGTTCCCCCTCGCCCTTGCCATTGTTATTACGGTGATGGTCATTGTGGCTCAGCTGCGCGAACGCCGCATTAATCGCGAAACCGTTGAGAACACTGCGGATAACATCGCCGAGAACTAGTCCTACCTTCAGCGGGGGATAGGTGCACTATCTCGCAGGGTTGAGGCGGCTCACCTGACCCCACTCATTTGACCCCAATGCCCCCGCCCAAGATGTGCTAGCGTGGAGGGATGAGTTCATCCGCATCCTCCACCGCAGGCACCCCCGAAGAGCAGCCCGTCAACGCCCCTGCCCTCACCGCAATCGACCCCGAGTTCAGCGCGCCCGAAAATGCTACCGACCAGGTAGAAACCGAAGCGCCCACCGAGGCCCCCACCCGCGTGTACCTGCATCCCGAGCAGCTGGCAATGATCCAGACCCCGGAGGCTCTGCCCGTGCCCGTGCTGCAGCGCTCCGTGCTGCGTGTTAGCTACGTGCCGGCAATCATGCCCGGTAAGTGGTTCAACCGCTGGCATGAGCGTTTCGGTGACCGCGTGCAGCTGGCGGAGGTGCCCGTGCGTGAGGCGCGTGGCCTGGACTCTCTGCATCAGGACCTGTGCCTGATTGATCCCGCCGCTAACCCCGCTGCTGGATCCGCAGAAGAGGGTGCCGCTGTCTCCGAGACGCCCGTCGAGGTTAGCGCTGAGGCTACCGAGCACGCACCCATCACGCGTAAGGCTGTGCCCGAGAACCCCTTCGCGCACATGAGCATTGTGCGCCCCGACCGTGAACCGGCAAGCACCGACGGCGAGAAGTACCATAGCATCCGCCTCTACGAGGAGCTGCCCGTGGTCATTCTGCCGGTGGACCATGTGCTCACCGTGCTTGATGAGGTGCCCGTGGAGGAGCTTGCTGAAGAGTTCCTGCTGCAGCCCGCCTCCGATATTCCCGCCTATGAGGAAGTCTCCCGCGCATGGCGTGAGAACGCCGGGCGCATCGTGCCCGAGGGCCTGACCGATAAGGAAACCATCGAGCTGGTTGCCGCCGGTGTGGGTCTGTACATTGTGCCCATGTCCATTGCGCGTTTCTACCACCGCAAGGACCTCACCTATCGCCCCGTTGCGGGCCTGGACCTCTACCCGGTGCACCTGGTGTGGCCGCGTGCCCCCAAGGGCGAGCCGCGCAGCGAAGAGCTCGAAGCGCTCCTGCAGGACTTCATCGGTATTGTGCGTGGCCGCACCGCAACCAGTGAGCGCGGTAGCGAAACCCGACAGGCACGCGCCGAACGTATCGCCGCTGAAAAGGCAAAGGAAAAAGCGAAGGCACGAGCCGCCAATGCCCGCCGCGAAGCACGCGATAAAAAGCGTGCCAACGCCAAGAAAAACGGCAACGCGCGCCAGCACGCTCGACAGTCCGCCAAAGCCGCCAGCGCACGCCGCGGCAAGAAACGCTAACGAACGATAGACGGTAAAATCAAACCATGGCATTAGCAATGGAAACCCGACCCGCAGCCTACGCAGTGATCATTGAGCAGGGCAAGCTGCTCATGACCCGCTGGGTGCCCGAAGACCGCGCGCTCAGCCCCCTCTGGTCCCTGCCAGGCGGCGGCATGGAACCCGGCGAACAGGCCGATGAAACCGCGCTGCGAGAGACCCTCGAAGAGACTGGTTACAGCGTCGCCATTGAAGACATTCTGGGCGTGCACGCCGGACACTTCCCCGTGCGCTCCACCCAGAAAGATCCGCAAGCGCTACCCTTCTGCGCCCTGCGGGTGGTTTTCCGTGCCCACATTGTCACCGGCGAACTGCGCCACGAAATCAACGGATCCTCCGACACGGCACGCTGGGTACCCATCGCTGAGCTGGACACCATCCGCTACGGCACCCTCATCGACGAGGTAGCCTCCATGATGGGCTACTCCAACGCCGCCAGTTGGGCACGCGAATACCGCGAATTTCTTGCCGACGAAAACGCACGGAAGCTTCCCTAATGAACCGACTGACCCTCACCCGCCGTGCGGCGCTCACCTCCCTGGCGCTCGTGCCGCTGCTCGCCGCTTGCGGGAATAATGACGCAACCCCGCAGGTGGATCCTTCCGCATCCAGCTACGGTACTCTGCGTATCGGCTACGGTGCCCTGCGTGAGATGCGCGCCGTAGCCCACGTGTACGCGCGTGCCCTGCGCCAGGTTGGCTACTCCGTTGAACTTGTCGACACCGACAACAGCCGCGCCGCCGCCCTGCGTGGGCTCATGGTTCCTTCGGCTAACTCCGCCACCCCTACCGCAACTCTGCCCGACGACGAGGAAACCGGCAGCGCCACTGCCGCCGCTCTTGAATCGTTGGACCTGGTCATCGACTACAGCGGCGACCTACTGCTCTACCTGACCGACGACGGCAAAATCAGCCCCGCCGCCGCGCAGAACGAACGCATCGCCGCCTCCGTGAGTGCCTCCGCTCAAGCGGCAGGCGTGACCCTGCCCCCGGCAGCTACCCCCACCGCGGAGGAGAGCACCGCCTCCGCGCATGCTACGGACGCTACCGCAAGCTCCACCCGCTCCGCAGACCCCATCAACCTGCGCGCCATGAGCACCACCGACATGACCAACGCCATCTCGCGCATCCTGCCCGAAGAGCTCATGCTCCTCAACGGTGCCCACGCCACCAATAAGGATGTACTGGTCACCACCCGCGCCGTGAGTGCCCGCCACAAGCTCAACTCCCTCGCGAACCTGCGTGAGGTGCAGTCTTCTCTGGCGTTCTCCATTCCGACCGGGTACTCCAGTGGCACCTACGGCGTGGATTCTTTGCGTAGCCTCTACCGCTACCGTGTGCACGACCCGAAGATTCAGGACAACCCCGCCGAGCGAGTTAAAGCCCTGACCTCCGACACCGTGCAGGTGACCCTGCTGCACAGCAGCGACTCGGCGATTGAAGAGAACCGCCTGGTCACCCTGGAAGACCCGTCAACGGCACTTTTGCAGCAGCAACTGGTGCCCATTATCCGCCGTACCCTGCCAGATAGCGCCCGGACGGCAATTAACCGCGTATCATCTACATTAGACACGGGTAACCTCTCGTTCCTGCTACGTCTGACTAGCGGTTCCAACCCCATCGCAGATGACGACGCAGCACAATTCATTTTGGATCACCCTAGAAAGTAAATCATCATGACGAAGTACCGTCAGTCCTCAAAGTTGAGCAACGTCCTGTACGACATCCGCGGCCCCATTCTGGATGAGGCCAATCGCATGGAAGCGATGGGCCACCGCATCCTCAAGCTGAACATTGGTAACCCCGCGCCCTTCGGCTTTGAGGCGCCGGATGCCATCATGATGGATATCATTCGTCACCTGCCCGAAACTCAGGGCTACTCTGACTCCCGCGGCCTCTACTCGGCACGTACCGCCATTGTGCACCACTACCAGAACCGCGGCATCATGAACCTCGACACCGAATCTATCTACTTGGGTAACGGTGTGTCTGAGCTGATCCCGATGACCCTGCAGGCACTGTGCGAGACCGGCGACGAAATCCTGGTCCCCATGCCCGACTACCCGCTGTGGACCGCAGCCACCGCGCTGGTCGGCGGCAAGCCCGTGCACTACCTCTGCGATGAGGAAAACAACTGGTACCCGGACATCGAAGACATTAAGTCGAAGATTACCGAGCGCACCAAGGGCATCGTGGTTATTAACCCGAACAACCCCACCGGTGCCGTCTACCCGCGTTCCGTGCTTAAGCAGATTGTGGATGTGGCACGCGAACACGGTCTGGTCGTGTTCTCTGATGAGATTTACGAAAAGATTACCTACGATGGCGCAGAGGCCATCAACATGGCGACCCTCACCGGCGACGACGTGCTCTGCCTGACCTTCTCCGGCCTGTCCAAGGCGTACCGCGTCTGCGGTTACCGTGCGGGTTGGGTCGCTATCACCGGCCCGAAGAAGGACGCTTCCAGCTACCTGGAAGGCATTCACCTGCTCGCCTCCATGCGCCTGTGCGCCAACGTTCCGGCACAGCACGCCATCCAGACCGCGCTCGGCGGCTACCAGTCCATTAACGAGCTGATTGTTCCCGGCGGCCGCCTGTACGAGCAGCGCACCCTGGCGCACAAGATGCTCAACGAGATTGACGGCATCAGCTGCACCAGCGCGGACGGCGCGCTCTACCTGTTCCCGAAGATTGATGTTGAGCGCTTCGACATTACCGACGACGAGCAGTTCGCCCTGGATCTGCTGAAGAGCCAGAAGATTCTCTTCAGCCACGGCCGCGCGTTCAACTGGAAGGACCCGGACCACTTCCGTCTGGTGTTCCTACCCGATACGCAGACCCTCACCAGCGCCCTGGAGCGCCTGGGTAACTTCATGGCTGACTACAAGCAGAAGCACTAGCCCTGCTGTCTCTGCCTTGTGACAGATAGAAATAGC
Source organism: Rothia sp. HMSC072B04 (assembly GCF_001813725.1). Taxonomy (NCBI): domain Bacteria; kingdom Bacillati; phylum Actinomycetota; class Actinomycetes; order Micrococcales; family Micrococcaceae; genus Rothia; species Rothia sp. HMSC072B04. Next base: position 209,386 of record NZ_KV813796.1, read on the forward strand.
CTGCCCCGCAGTTCTGATGAGCTGCGGGGCAGGCTATTTTTATTTGACAGCTGGCGGATGTGCCAGAGCGGGTGCTGGAAATGGCTTTAGTTTGCCGAGCTCTCCTGACCGCCCTGCTGTGCGCCGCGTGCCGCGTTCAGGCGCTCCTGCGCGCCCTGCAGCCACGCCTCGCAGCGGGCGGCAAGCGCTTCGCCACGCTCCCACAGGGCGATGGAGGTCTCCAGGTCGCTGGCGCCGGACTCCAGCTGGCGTACGACCTGCTCCAGCTCGGCACGCGCCTGCTCGTAGCCGAGGGTTTCGACGGGTGCGCCCAGTTCGGCGCTGTTGAAGCTAATATTCTCACTCATTGAGGAACCTTTCAGAGGTAAAAACTAGGGGTAAAACGTAGGGGTAAAACTTAGGGGTATCGAGGTTTAGGAGATGTTTGAGGGATCCGTAGAAGTCACGGTCGCCTGCGCCTGCCCGGTTGCCGCGCGCACCGTAATCTGCTCGCCCGCACTCAGCGCCGAAGCGTCACGCACAATAGCGCCCGCAGCATCCTGAACGATGGAGTAGCCGCGGTTGAGCGTCTGCACCGGCGAGAGCGACCGCACCCGCGCCAACGTGTGCGACAGAGTCGCCGACTCACGCTCCAGACGGTGCTGCACCGAACGGTGAGCGCGCTCGCGCAGCTGGCTCAGCTCCTCCACACGCATGAGCAGGGAGGACTCCGGGTGGGTGAGCACCGGGCGGCTGCGCAACTGGGCAATGTAGTTCATCTGCATGCCCACGTAGCCGAGCACCGCACGGTCCAGGCGGGCGCGCGCCTCGGTGATGCGGGCGGTTTCCTCCGAAATATCGGGCACAATGCGCTTACCCGCATCGGTGGGGGTGGAGGCGCGCAGGTCGGCGACCGCATCGAGGATGGGGGAGTCCGCCTCGTGACCGATTGCCGAGACCACCGGGGTGGTGGCCGCCGCGACGGCGCGGATAAGCGCCTCCTCGGAGAAAGGCAGCAGGTCTTCGAAGGAGCCGCCGCCTCGGGCGATGACGATGACGTCCACCTCCGGGTGGGCGTCCAGCTCGGCGAGAGCCGCAATGACCTCAGCCGCCGCACCCTCACCCTGAACGCGGGTATTGCGCACCTCGAAGACCACGCCGGGCCAGCGCAGGGAGGCGTTGCGGATAACGTCCTTCTCCGCGTCAGAATCGCGACCGGTAATCAGACCCACGCGATTCGGCAGCATGGGTAGCGGCTTCTTCCTCGCGTCAGAGAACAGCCCCTCAGCGGCGAGAGCTTCACGCAGACGCTGCAACTGCTCGTGCAGGTTACCGGTGCCGACCGCGTACACTTCCTTGCCGATGAGGGAGAGCTTGCCGTTCTTCCACAGGCTCGGCTTGGCGCGGGTGACGATGCGAGCGCCTACGGTCACATCGGCCGCCAGGCCGCTACCGGCACGCCCGAAGAGCGCGAGGGTGAAGGAGAAGTCTTCGTTGAGGTCTTTGAGCTCCATGAAGACGTTGCCGCCGCGGCCGTTGAGGGAGGCGACCTGCGCCTCCACCCAGAGCTCGGGAACCTTGTCTACATAGTTTTTGAGGTTCTGCGCGAGCAGGGCGAGGGGCCAGGGGTTGGTGGCGGTGGTTTCCTGAGACTTCCCGGGAAGCTGCCGCTCGTGCACGGGCGGCACCACCAGTGCGGGTGCCGGTTGCACTGCGGAGGGGTTGTAGAAGTTCATACCTTCTATTGTCCCTGATTGGTCGGTTATGCGTCTGCTTACAGGTCGGCCTGGCGACTCGGGTAGCTTGCACGCAGTGCAGGCAGAACTTAGCTTCTGGCGCATTCTGCGGGTCTGAATCGGCTTTGAACACTGTGAGCGGGTACCCTAGGCTCATGCGCTCACCCGATCAGTCAGCACATCAGAACAACGCCCTCAACACCGCCGCGGCTTCGTCAGCGGCGGGTACTGGCGCGCAAAACTACCCGGCGGACGCGACCCGAGTCGTCGATACTCGGATTACCCGCACGGACGGCTACTATACGGCGGATGAAGACACCACTCTGCTACAACCCACGCGCACGCTCGGCCACGGGACAGCCCCCACCAAGGCTGAGCTACAGGCCGCCCCCGAGCCTCCCTTCGCGGCAGGTTTGCGGAGGTTCCTGACCGTTGTGCTGTGCGCCCTGGCCCTGGTGACCGCTCTGGGTGCAACCACGGGTGCCTGGGTGAACTCCAAGCTTATGTCAGAGCGCGGTTTCTCGCAGATTTCCTCCAACCTGGCGGAAGATTCGCAGCTCGCCTCACGCATCGCGGACGGTGCGGTTGAAGATCTCATGAACTCCGAAGCTATGACAACCTTCCTCGACGGCACCAAACAAAGCGGCTTATACTCCATTCTTGTAAAGCCGACACAAGACGGCATACGTTCCTTGCTCAACCGATCCGCGGCTGAGCTGTCAAAAACTGAAGAATATCGAAGCCTCTGGAAGGAAATAGCCGAGGAAACTCGCCGCTACAACCTCGAACACCAGGACGGCCCCGCCGTCATTGTGCTCACCCCCTTCTACCGTGCGCTGGATGCGAAGGTCGGCTCTATCGGCTCCTTCGATCCGGACCTGACGAAGCTCGGCCCTGAAACCCTCAACATTGACCGGGTAAAGGACGGCAACAACCAGCAGGAGCAGCAGGAATGGTACCTGCACGCCGGCATTAACCGTGCCGCCGCGCTGGGCAAATCCACCGTGCCGCTGACCATCATCTCGGTGCTGAGCCTGCTGCTGGCTACGTTGCTGGCACCCAGGCACCGCATCCTGGTACCGGTGGTCACGGCTCTGCTCTACGCCCTGCTGGGATGGGGCGCGGCAGCCTGGTTTGGCGGCCAAAGCCCTGAAACCTTGGGAATTACCAGCCACAGCACCGCCGGAACGGCGCTGATTACCGGGGCATGGAACCAGCTTGCACCGTCACTGACCGGGCACTTGCAGGCGGCGGCAAGCTACGGGCTGGTCATGGCGATCCTCGCCCTGCTGCTCGGTATTCTGATTCGCCTCATCGCCCTGGGACGTAGCCCTGCGAGCGGTGCCACAGTCATCACACACTAAAAGTCCGAACAACGTAGGATAGTAACCATGTCCACTGAAACTATTGCCCTGGGCCTGCCGCCCGTACCCCGCGAGCGCCGCAGCCGCGCCGACGTTGAAGCCGCCGCACCCGTCACCGGTGAGAAGAAAGTCCTGCTCGCCACCCCGCGCGGTTACTGCGCGGGCGTTGACCGTGCCGTGATTGCTGTTGAGAAGGCGCTGGAGCACTACGGCGCGCCCGTCTACGTGCGCAAGCAGATTGTGCACAACCGCCACGTGGTGGAGACCCTGGAGAAGCAGGGCGCTATCTTCGTTGATGAAGTGGACGAAGTTCCCGAAGGTTCCGTGACCGTGTTCTCGGCGCACGGCGTGTCCCCGGCGGTGGTTTCCGCAGCCGGCGACCGCTCCCTGAACACCATTGACGCGACCTGCCCGCTGGTGAACAAGGTGCACCGCGAGGCTGTGCGCTTCGCCAAGCAGGACTACGACATCCTGCTCATCGGTCACACCGGCCACGAAGAGGTCGAAGGTACCGCCGGTGAGGCGCCCGAGCACATCCAGATCGTGAACTCGCCCGAGGAAGTGGATCAGGTAACGGTCCGCGACCCCGAGAAGGTTGTGTGGATTTCTCAGACCACCTTGTCCGTGGACGAGACCCTGGAAACCGTGGCGCGTCTGCGTGAGCGTTTCCCGTCCCTGCAGGATCCGCCCTCGGACGACATCTGCTACGCAACCTCCAACCGCCAGGGCGCTATCAAGGAAATCGCTCCGCGCGCAGACCTGGTCATCGTGGTGGGTTCGGCGAACTCCTCGAACTCCGTGCGCCTGAAGGAAGTAGCCCTCGAATACGGCGCTAAGCGTGCCGAGCGTGTGGACTTCGCACATCAGGTCGACGAATCCTGGTTCGAAGGTGTGGCAACCGTGGGCCTGACCTCCGGCGCGTCCGTACCCGAGGTTCTGGTTCAGGAGGTGCTGGCTCTGCTCGCCGAGTACGGCTACAGCACCATCGAAGAGGTCGAGACCGCGAAGGAAGATATTCTCTTCTCCCTGCCGAAGGAACTGCGTTCCGCCCTGAAGAATGACGAGAACGTAGGCCGCCAGCTCGGTGGCCGCGGCGCTAAGCCCACTCGCTAAGCCTTTTAGCTGATGACCCCGTGTCCTTTTCCCCGTGTGGGGAGAAGACACGGGGTTTTTCGTGCTTGAGGATGCATGGGTAGGGATGGCGGTACGCGCCGGTTTCCGCTCGCGGGGGAGTGCCCCCTCTGCGGCGCTGGGCGCCTTGAGGACGGAGCCCCCGCTCCGCGTGACCGCCTCCGCTGCTTCGTGGTCTCGCTACGCGGGGTTTTTCGTGCCTGAGGATGCATTGGGATGCACGGCTTGGGATGGCGGTACGCGCCGGTTTCCGCTCG
>NZ_KV813796.1:213952-235023 GCF_001813725.1 Rothia sp. HMSC072B04
CTCGCGGGGGAGTGCCCCCTCTGCGGCGCCCCAACAACGATTGACACAGGCGCCTTGAGGACGGAGCCCCCGCTTCGCGTAACCGGTCGCGACGCTCGCATGTCCTCAACTCATGACATTTGTCATGTGCAGGTCATGACACTCTGTACCGCAGCGGCGCGAAAACCGGCGGTGTAATAGAAACATGAACACCGCAGCACTTCAGAACAGCAAGCACAACACCGCAGAAACCGTTATTTCTGCCCGCTCCCTCCGACAGGTTTTCTCCACCCGTGCGGCAGGCACCGTGGTCGCCGTCGACTCAATTGACCTGACCGTCAAGCGCGGCGAAATCATCGCACTGCTCGGCCCCAATGGTGCAGGCAAGACCACCCTCATCGACATGATTCTTGGTCTGACCCAGCCCAGTGGCGGCGAGTTGAGCGTCTTCGGTCGCAACGCTTCCGAGGCGGCACGCGCCGGTCTGCTCGGTGCGGTTCAGCAGACCGGTGGCCTGCTCAAGGACCTGACGATCCGCGCCACGGTCGAGATGATTGCGGCGCTGTACCCCAAGCCCATTGACGTGGATGAGGTACTCGCCGGCGCTGACCTGACCGATATCGCTAAGCGTAAGGTCGGTAAGTGCTCGGGCGGTCAGCAGCAGCGTCTGCGTTACGCCCTGGCGACCATGCACTCGCCGGAACTGCTGATCCTGGACGAGCCGACCGCCGGCATGGACGTGAATGCGCGCCGCACCTTCTGGGAACGTATGGAAGCCATCGCAGAACGAGGAACGACCATTCTTTTTGCGACGCACTACCTGGAAGAAGCACAGAACTTCGCCCAGCGCATCGTGCTCATGGAATCCGGCTCCATCATCGCTGACGGCTCCTCCGACGAGATTCGCGCCCTGACCGGCCACCGCCACCTTTCCTTCCTCGCACCCGCACCCATCACCGACCTGGATGTGCCGGTCGAGGTCACCGAAGAGTCCGGCGGGTACCGCCACCGCATCTCCGTGCTGGAGATCGAGCAGGTACTGCGCACTCTGCTGAACAACTACAGCATCAGAGACCTGGAGGTCACCAAGCCCTCCCTGGACGAGTCCTTCACCCTGCTGACTGAGCAGGCCGCCGCCTCCAAAGCATCCGACGCCTAAACATTCAGACTGCCTAAACACCACACCATCTAAACGCTACGCCGCCGTTACACACCTCAAGGAAAATATCATGCTCCGCTACGCACTCTACGACATCCGCGCTTCTATCCTCTCGACCGACCGTTTCTTCTTCGGCGTGGCACTGCCGATTGTCTTCTTCCTGCTCTTCGGCGCGATGCAGGACTACTCTTCCCAGCAGATGGGCGACGGCAACGTAGCGGCCTACGTCATGATTGGCATGGCGCTGTACGGTGCTGTGCAGAACACCGTGGCGATTAGCGGCAGCACCGTCACCGAGCTCTCCAGCGGCTGGAACCGCCAGCTGGCGCTGACCCCGCTGACCACCGGCAAGTACCTGGGCGCGAAGGCGCTGACCGCCCTGGTGATTTCTGCGGTGCCGGTGATTGCGGTGAACATTGTGGGCATGTTCACCGGTGTTGAAATCCCCGTGAACCAGCAGCTTGCAGCCGGCGCGCTGACGGTGCTGTGCGGTCTGGTGTTCGCCTTCTACGGCATCATGATGGGCCTGCTGATTCGTAACGAGAACGCCGTGTCCATTGCGAACGGTCTGCTGGTGATTATGAGCTTCTTCGGTACCGTGTTCTCCCCGCTGAGCACCGACCTGCTGAAGTACGCCCGCTTCACCCCGCTGTACGGTGCCGCCGAGATTGCCCGCTACCCCTTCGCCGCAGGTCAGACCATTATTCTGGGTGGTGAGGACTGGTTCGTGACCGAGCCGCTCTGGTACGCAGTGGTGAGCCTGGCAGTGTGGGCAGCGATCTTCCTGGGTGTTTCTGCCCTGCTGATGCGCCGCGCAACCCGCCGCTAAATGCTTCTTCCCGCCGCAGTCTCAAGGGTTCCGTAGTATCAGGGGCTCCCGAGGCTGCGGCGGAAGCCGTATCCACTCACGCTGCTCCTACTAACACTGCCGCTACTGACACCGCCGCGCCGGTGGCATCTGCACCCGCGGCACCCGCACGTTAGGCTAGAACCATGACCGAAACCCACACCCACACCCATTCCTACGAGAACGAACACCCCCACACGGAGAACGAGGCGGCACCCTCCGCCGCGAAGCGCACCCTGGGCAAGCACCGCTTCCGCTTCCTCCACCGCGAACGCAGTGGCAACGTGAACTGGCTGGCGCTGGGCTTTAGCACCCCGTGGCTGGTGTTTCTGCTCATGCCGCTGGACAGTTTCCTCACCACCCCGGAGCTGGCGCCGGTGCGCTGGACCGGTGTGGCACTGGTGGTGCTGTTTGCGGTGGTGAACTGTTCGGCGTACGCGGTGCCGTGGCTGGTGCCGGTCGCCTCCACGGTGCGTCGAAGCGTCATCTGGACGGTGCTGATGGCACTGCCGGTGGCTGGTCTGACGGCGCTGCGGCTTGAATCGGCGTATACGGTGTTCTTGTCGTTCAGCATGTACTTTGTGGCGTTCTGGATTTTTGGCACAATCGCCCCGTACCCCCTGCGCTTCGGTGTAGCGGCGACGATTGCCCTGGCCTGCTGGCTAATCTTTATGGCGGGCATCGGTTTTGACGTCACCGCGCACGGCGGAATTGCCCTCTTTATCGGTGCGCCGATGGTGGGCATGCTGGGCTTCTCCTACCTAATTGAGCTGGGCGAACGTGCGGACGTAGCGCGTGCATCCCTGGCGCTCTCCGAGGAACGTGAAGAGATCGCCCGCGACGTGCACGACGTGCTGGGTCACTCCCTGACCGTCATCACCCTCAAAGCGGAGCTGGCGCAGCGCCTGCTGGAGATTGACCCCGCCCGCGCCGGTGCGGAGATGGAGGCGATAGCGCAGCTGTCCCGCGCATCCCTGGCGGAGGTTCGCTCAACCGTGACGCGCCTGCGCGTGCCCGACTTCTCGGGTGAGATTGAGGGCGCGGGTCGTGCCCTGCAGACCGCCGGTATCCGCGCCGAACTGCCGGATGCTCAGAGTGCGCTCGCGGTGGCTGGTGTGAACGCGAAGCTGTTCTCCTGGGTTCTGCGTGAGGCGGTCACGAATATGGTGCGCCATTCGGGTGCGAACGCGGCGCGGGTGCGTCTGAGCGCAACCGGTCTGGACATCCTCGATAACGGCGTGGGGGTGGGCGATGCCCGCGGTAACGGCCTGACGGGTATGGCTCAGCGTGTGGCGGCGTCCGGCGGTAGCGTGGTGATTGAGGCGGCGCCCGAGCAGTGGCTGGCGGAGAACCCTGGCGGTGGGGTGGGTACGCGCATCCGTGTGAGCATGGACGGTGACACCTCACTGCTGTAAATAGGTGCTGTAGATTGTGGAACTTAACGCCGCGCCCTGGACGGGGGAGCTACCCGCCCCTGTATGGTGGTGGTAGACAACCTCTTACGGTTGTTCCACTCGGTATTTTCTGCCCCGTCTTTTTCACCGTCTTCAGCCCTGGGAGGCTCCCATGATTCGTGTTCTGCTCGCTGACGATCAGCAGCTCATCCGTGAGGCTCTTGCCGCTCTGTTGGGCCTGGAGGTTGACCTGGAGATTGTGGGTCAGGTCGGTAGCGGTGATGAGGTGCTGGGTGCGGTCGCCCTGTTGAAGCCGGACGTGGTGCTGTTGGATGTGCAGATGCCCGGTGCTTTGCTGGCTGATGGCATTGAGGCGGCTGCGGCGCTGCGTGATGCGGGCGCTTTGAGTGAGTCGGGTGAGCCGGTGCGTACGCTGATTGTGACGACTTTTGGCCGCCCGGGCTATGTGCGCCGCGCCCTGGAGGCTGGTGCGAGTGGTTTCGTGGTGAAGGATACGGGCGCTCGCCAGTTGGCGGAGGCGATTCGTCGTGTGCATGCGGGGTTGCGTGTGGTGGATCCGTCGTTGGCGGCGGATTCTTTGGTGACGGGTGCTTCTCCGTTGACGGAGCGTGAGGCGCAGGTGCTGCGTGAGGCGGCGTCGGGTGGTACGGCTCAGCAGATTGCGTCGGCGTTGTTTTTGTCGGCAGGTACGGTGCGTAATTATTTGTCGGCGGCGATGGCGAAGACGGGCGCGTCGACTCGTCAGGATGCGGTGCGTATCGCCACGGAGAACGGCTGGCTCTAGCCCGCTGTTCTCATCAACACGGGCGGCTCCTGCCCGAACACGGTAGAATGGTAGTGTCTATGCCCGCAGGCGCCCCGCACCCGTTTCTTCTTGAGACTGGCGGTGTCGTGCCTGGAAGCGGGCACCATTTTCGCCCTGTGCCCGCCCGCACCCGCCGCATCACGTACGCGGCGCATCCTGAGTGTTTGGCGGGGTACATGATTCGAAGGAAAACTTGTGGCTCTAACTATCGGCATTGTTGGCCTGCCTAACGTGGGCAAGTCCACCCTGTTCAACGCTCTGACCGGCAACACTGTGCTGGCGGCTAACTACCCGTTCGCGACCATTGACCCGAACGTGGGCGTGGTGAACCTGCCGGATGCGCGTCTGAACCGTCTGGCTGAGATTTTTGGTTCGGAGCGTATTCTGCCTGCGACTGTTTCGTTCGTTGATATTGCGGGTATTGTGAAGGGCGCTTCTGAGGGTGAGGGCCTGGGTAATAAGTTCCTCGCGAACATTCGTGAGGCGCACGCTATCGCCCAGGTTGTGCGTGCGTTTGATGACCCGGACGTCATTCACGTGGACGGCAAGGTCGACCCCGCCTCCGATATGGAGACCATCAACACTGAGCTGATTCTGGCTGACCTGCAGACTTTGGAGAACGCTATTCCGCGTCTGGAGAAGGCTGTGAAGATTAAGAAGGGTGACGCCGCTCAGCTGGAGACTTATAAGGCTGCGCAGAAGATCCTGGAGGATGGTGACACCATCATTTCTCGTGCGAAGGACGCGAAGCTGGAGTTAGCTCACCTGAAGGAGCTGAACCTGCTGACTGCTAAGCCGTTCATTTACGTGTTCAACGCGGATGAGGGCATTCTGGCGTCTGAGGAGAAGCAGCAGGAGCTGCGTGACATGGTGGCGCCGGCTGAGGCTGTGTTCTTGGATGCGAAGCTGGAGGCAGATCTGGTGGAGCTGTCTGAGGAGGAGGCTCGCGAGATGCTGGAGATGAACGGTCAGGATGAGTCCGGCCTGGACCAGCTGGCTCGTGTGGGCTTCTCGACCCTGGGTCTGCAGACTTACCTGACTGCTGGTCCGAAGGAGGCTCGCGCCTGGACTATTTACAAGGGCGATACTGCGCCGCAGGCTGCTGGCGTGATTCACTCTGATTTTGAGCGCGGCTTCATTAAGGCTGAGGTTGTGTCTTTCAAGGACCTGGATGAGGCTGGCTCCATGGCGGAGGCGAAGGCTCGCGGTAAGGTCCGTATGGAGGGCAAGGACTACATCATGCAGGACGGCGACGTGGTCGAGTTCCGCTTCAACGTCTAAGCGATAAGAACATAACAGCGGAGCCCCGCACTGTACGTACAGTGCGGGGCTCCGCTTTCTCCTTGTTGGCTTCTTCTGAAGAATCTGATTGGGATATCTTCTGGCCTGAATCTACAGGATGACAAGATAGAAAGCTGTCTTCCGAAGTGGTTGTATATGGTGGTGCAGCACCTCTTATTTAGCGGAACCTGTAGCGATAGCGCGCTAATCATTTATCTGTTTGTGATGGATTGTTACGCGCACAAGAAGACCATTTTTTGAGTTATGTGATGCACTGCATAAAATAAAGCTATGACGAAACCGCAGTTGGTAGCGTCTAACTATTAGCACGGCAAACATGACGGGCAGCAAAACCAGTCAGATCAGTCAATGAAGAAAGCTGATCGTGGATGCCACCGAGGGCACCTTGACTACATTGCTTACTGCATCGTGCATAACCGTTATTAACCATCTCGGATTTTTACGAAAGAGGCTCCAAATGAGCAACAACGCTATCCCCCAGACCGCAAAGCAGCGCGAGCACAACGAGAACAAGGCTGAAGAGACCAAGGAACCCCGCGGCCCCCTCCAGACCGAGCACGGTGTTACCACCATTGATGAGAGCGTCGTCGCAAAGATTGCTGGCATGGCAGCTCGTGAAATCCCCGGCGTCTACGACATGGGCAACGCTGTCCGCCGTGCGTTCAACGCAGTGACCGACCGTATCCCCAACGCTCAGACCAACGTTGCTGGCGGCATTAGCGTCCAGAAGGGTGAGACCCAGGCAGCTGTCGAGGTTACCGTAGTCGTCGAGTACGGTGTCTCCATCGTCGAGGTTGCCGACGCAATTCGTCGCAACGTTATCGAGCAGATTGAGGGCACCACCGGTCTCGAGGTTGTTGAGGTCAACATCAACGTTACCGACGTTCACCTGCCCGAGGACGACTCTAACAAGTCCGAGGACACCGACCTCAAGTAACCCGCATCCAACGCCTTAATCTAAGGAGTTCTTATGAAGACAACGCACCTGGCCCTCCTGGTGGGCCTGTTCCTTGGAGCCGTTCTTGCCTTCGGTTCTTTCGGAACGTTCGTTCTGGTGGCCCTGTGTGGCTTTGCCGGATGGGCCGTAGGCCTCTGCCTGGAGGGCCGGGTCGATGTCCGAAGCCTCCTGGACGGGCGAAAGAAGTGACGATGGTGACCGCGAACCAGCGTGCAAACATGCAGCTAAGTGCTTCCCAGGAAGAACGTTCTTCCTGGGAGCACCGCGGCACCACAACCATCCCCGCGCGACTCGTTGCAAAGATTGCAGCTGAGGCTGCAAATGAAAGCGCCAACGTTGGCTCAAATGCTGGAGGTGTACTGGGAATTGGTACCCGCCACAACTTCGACTCGCGCCCTGAAGCCCAGTGTGAACTCTACGGCCAGGTAGCAGTCCTGCACCTGGACATCGGACTGGTCTTCCCCGCACCTTTGTCCCCCATCCTCGAAAATCTGCGCGCACACGTGCGTAACCGCGTTGAGTACCTCACGGGGCTTAGCGTGGGCAAGATTAACATTGAGATATCCTGGCTCAATCCGAGCAGCCACGTTAGGAAGAGCCTTAAATGAGTACACCTGTTCCGAAACTAATTCGTCGTCCCTCGCGAAGCATCCCTAGCATCCTGTTGGCTCTGGTTTTGCTTGCACTGGGGGGACTGGTGGTTTGGCTTGCGGTTCACCGAATGGTGAACGGTGCCTGGCCTGAGTCTATGGTGGGTACCCTCACCGCTATTGGTTCTACCACTCTTGGCTCCGTCACGGCTATTATCTTCGCCATCATCCTGGCGGTGTGCGGTCTGGCTATGATCATTGGCGCTGTGTGGCCGGGAGTTCCGGATCGTGTGGAAATTTTCCCCGACGATATTCCCGGTCAGACTGTCGCAAAGCGCCGAGACTTGGCTAACCTCATTCAGACCCAGGTTGAGCAGATTGACGGTGTCCACTCCGCTATCGTTACCGCTAACGGCTCCCGCGTAGACGTTGTTGTCCATAGCGTCTTGGACGACCTCGGCCCCGTGCGTGAAGCTGCACGGAAGAAGACCGACGAAGTTCTAAAGATGCTCGCACCCGTGGGTATTGCACGTAGTCGCGTGCGGATTAAGCATATTAGCTAAAGGAGATACGAATATGCGTTCAGTTTCTGGTGTTTTGAACAGAACTGTCCTGGCCACCTTTGGGCTTCTCCTTGTAGTAGTGTCCTTTTGGCTTTTAGCTTCGGGTTTCAATGCTGGTCAGGCTTGGCCGGAAAATGCGCCTTACCTGGCCTCTGCACAGGACCCGGTAGCTAGCTTTATCGGACCTATGGTGCACACGCCGTGGTTCCTGCCTGTAGTAGCACTGGTATCAGTACTTATTGTCGTTGCCGGCTTGTTCATGCTGGTTGCGCAGGTTCCCCGTAAAGCTGCTGCCTCCCCTTTGAGGTTTAGCGGTTCTGAGGGTGTGCTGATGGCTACTTTGGCACCTGAGGTTCTGGCGCAGGCTCTGTCTGAGCGTGCTCAGGAAGTCCCTGGTGTGGAAAAGTGCGCTGTCTGGGTTACTGGCTCCCCGAAGAGCCTGTGGGTTCAGGCAGAGGCTACTGTCTCTCAGGGGTGTGAGGTTGAGTGGGCTATTGCTGAACTCAAGAACCGACTTAATAATGATGTGGCAGTATCTTTCGGCGCGAGCCCCAAGCAGATTGACGTTCTAGTACGGCTGGAGCGTTCCTCGAAGTCACGTAATGTCTCCGAATCTGTAACTGGCCATCATGCACCCGAAATCACGGGAGAGAGTATTGGCGCATAACCCTCAGAGCGAGGTGGCGCCGGAACCTCAATCCCATCAATACCCCACCGCGCAGCTGAGCGCTTTGTCTGAAGCAACGCAGAACGAGGACAGATACCTTGTTCTGCGTGCTCAGGACGGAGATATTGACGCCTTTGAGAAGCTTGTTGAGCGTTATCAAGGGCGTCTTTTCCGCTCTGCATATATGATTGTTCGGAACCGTCAGGACAGTGAAGATATTGTTCAGGATACCCTCGTCCAGGCTTGGCGTAGCCTTCACCTAGTTCGGGAACCGGCAGCTTTTCGTGGCTGGATTATGCAGATTTGCACTAATAAAGCTACTAGTATGGTGCGTAAGCGTCAGCGTCGTGCCACGGATCCTTATGATGCAGAAGGACTCGAAGGTGTGAGCGCTGCGGCTGAGATGACGTCGAGCAGTACCGCTGACCCGGCTGAGTCCAGTGAAGTTAATGCGCAGATTCAGGCCCTTGCCGATCTTTTGGCGTCCGTGGAACCTGAACTGCGTATAGTATGGATTCTTCGAGAAATCGATGAGATGTCATACGAAGAGATTGCCAAGACACTGAACCTGACAGTTTCGACCGTCCGTGGGAGGCTGGCACGAGCCCGTTCTCTCGTCATACGCCTGATGAAGGAGTGGGCTTGAGTAACGCCAAAAACCTCTCAAATAAGGTCCGACACTCAGCAGCGTCGGTGAGGTCAATCGTACGATCCCATGAGCGGGATGATGCAGACACCCGCGAGTACCTACGTTTTATTGCTTCCCTGCACGAAGAATGGGACCGCCTGGAATCTGAAGGGAATGACTCGGTCCTGCCCCGTCGCCCCCTAATGGAAGCTATTCTTGCTGAAACCCGACACGGTAAGCAAGTGGAGATGCCAGCAACAGATTTAGGTCCCTACAGCATGTCTGAGTTTTCGTTGAGGGCTCTTATTCGCCGCGCTGTAGACTCAGTACCCGGTGCACGTTCCTTGCGTTCTTCTTTTGAGCATGCACCTTCAAGCGAAGAGCATCGCGGTCTGGGGGTTCCGGAGGTTGTATCCTGCCGAGTCTCGGCTCACGGTGCCGTTGAAAGCCTACCGCAACTGGCCCAGCAAGTCCGCGAAGCCGTCCGCGAAGCCTGCGATAAGAACCTGGGAGTCTCCCCGACAGTCAATGTACATATCGAGGATATTCATCATGACGACTAACTTTTCTGCCGCCGAGCTACTTCGGCTGGTCACTGCCATTCCCGGAGTACGAGGAATCGAACCTGGGCTGGGTAGCACCCTGAAAGTGATCGGTAGCCGCATGCCGCAGGCCCGCTTTGGCGTAATCGTTGAATCAGGCTCGCATCAAGCTACTATTGAGGTCGGCATTGACGAATCCAGGCCGGTCAAAGATATCGTACGAGATATCCAAGAGACTGTCATTCGTTCGCTGTCTCAAGCGCAGCAACACGATGAAGAACATTCAAACTCTCAAACCTTAGACTCAACCAGTAGCGATGACGAGAATACCCCGCAGGTTAGGGTGAGGGTCCAGTCCCTCCTGTAGGGGGTCTACCTCAGAAAGCAGCGGAGCCCCGCACTGTACACACAGTGCGGGGCTCCGCCCTATTAACCCTCGCGCGCCACAAAAGGCAGCCGCCCGGGTGTAAGTCTTATCGACCGGGATTAGTGGTCAGCACCAACCATCACGTTGGATGCCTTGATGACTGCGTATGCAGTCTCGCCCACCTTCAGGCCCAGCTCCTTGATGGATTCGTTGGTGATGGACGCGGAGATAACAACCTCCGGAGCGATCTCAATCTTAACGATGCCGTTGGTTGCACCCTCGGTGATCTCAACAACCTTGCCAGCGAACTGGTTACGTGCAGAAAGCTTCATGAAGCCGTGCCTTTCACTCAATAAACGTACAAATGCTCTAGATACTTTACACGCCTTATCTTCTACATAATGAGCAAAAACCCGAATTTTCGTAAATATTACGCACAAACCATGCAAATTTTATTTTCGGCTTCACCCACGCCCCGCGCGCACCCCAAAAGACCGGCAAAAACCAGCCCCACACATGCGGTTCACACCCGCCAAATGGTATAGTCAGCACGAACGCGAGAATCCTCGCATCCTCCACCGTCGCACCCCCAGCCTGGCTGACGCGCGCCCACACGCCGCAGCACCACCGCAGTAACACCGCGGAAACAGGGGAGCGGCGCATCCGCACAGATTGAAGAAGGAACCATGAGCGAAAACCTCAACGAAATCGAAGCACCCGCCTGCCCCGAATGCAACGAAAACTACACCTACGAAATGGGTGAACTCTGGGCCTGCCCCATGTGCGGCCACGAGTGGGAACGCACCGCAGCAGGCGAAACCGAAGAAGAAGCAGGCTCCAAGGTTCTCGACTCCGTCGGTAACGAGCTTGTCGACGGCGACTCCGTCACCATCGTCAAGGGCCTGAAGGTCAAGGGCGGCGCAGACATCAAGGCAGGCACCAAGGTGCGCGGCATCCGCCTGCTCGAATCCCCCGTCAACGGCCACGACATTGAGGCGAAGGTCCCCGGCGCAGGCCAGATGTACCTGAAGTCCTCCGTGGTGAAGAAGGCATAAGCCAAGGCGATATAAGCCAAGAAGACGTAACGCCTCCTGTGAGGCGCAGAAAAGGCGGCACCTCCCGCACTAGCTCACGCTAGGGGAGGTGCCGTCTTTTGCTTTATAAAAATTGCTTAGGTTTTAAAAGAAATTGGCAAATATCTCTTTACTTTTTACCGGTCAAGCCCATGTACAGGGAAATGGTCAGCATTGCAGCAATAATTGAGATAATCCAGCGAATCCAGTCAATGCCGCTAGTGTCTGCAACACCCAGCTGAGTTGCTGCCCAGGTACCGATAGCTGCGCCGACAGCACCGCAGATAATGGTCCAAAGAATCGAAATGTTCTGGCGGCCTCGCATAAAGAAGCGTGCAAGTGCACCAATAATTGCGCCGGTAAAAATGGTGCCAATAAAAGTACCCATTGTAATCTCCTTGGGTTTATATATCTGCCACTGTGGCAGATAGTATGTTGTTTTCAATTATACGTAAATATGATGTAAGAAGAGCTTATGTGAGCTTTTATTAAGCTAAAAGCACCTTAGCGTTTTATCTCTAAAACGCTAAGGTGCTTTTCTCGTCAATGAGATGAGTGTCGAATGTATCGAATGGTGAATGTATTGACTACTTCGACTTGCGCCAAATCTTCAGAGCGCTACAAATCAGCGGCAGCTGCAGGGGCAGGCGACCATACGCAATAGCCTTACGCTGAGTGGACTGGTTACGCGCATCCAGAGCCATCTGAATGTTCGCGGGGAACACCGCAACAAACAGCAGAGCCGCAAGCAGACCACCGGCGCGGCGGGTCTTATCATTAGCCAGCAGGGCGGCGGTGCCCAGCTCAGCTACACCCGAACCGTGAGTGTACGCGTGGGCAGGACCCGGCAGGTACTTCGGCACAATCGAGTCGAAGGGATCCGGGATGATGAAGTGCAGCGCACCCATCACAGCGAGGGCGCGAGCCATACGAGTAGCCGAGCGCTCAGCGCTGTACTCTTTCTTCTTAAAAATACTCATGCTCCCATTATGCGCCCGTCAGAGGCTTATTCCCCGCCTCAACGATGCGCTGAACCGCTGAGTGTTTGACTGTCTAAAATGCGGACTCGGCACGTCAAACAGAAAACATTGTTCAAAAGCAGGTAAGATAGGGGACAACGGCACCACGTGCGGATGACGCTCCGCCTACCCTCATCTTTAGGTGAGTCGCCAGACGGAGTAAAACACCGGGTGCCCTTCAGAACAATCAAAGGAGTACATCATGAAGAAGATTCTGTTCATCGCTATCCTGGCAGGCGCTGCATACTTCGGCTACAAGAAGTTCGCTGCCTAAACAGCTAGCCCTCGGGCACTCTACATATCCTTAAGCAACGGAAAACCCGCCGTCTCACATATGAACCATATGCGAGACGGCGGGTTTCTCGTATGCCCAACCTCCTGGGCTTCAAACACGTAGCCTATAAGGTGAACCGGCTATTCGCTCGGTCTAGTAGCTCGGCGGAACCTCACCGGTCATCACAACCTTGTTCTGCGAAGAGCTCCAGCTGAACTCAGCAGTCGTGCGACCGCTCGCGTTGTGTACCTTCTCGTCTTCCTTCATGTAACGGTAGGTCACGCTAATCGAGCTGTCCGAGGTACGGGTAATCACCGGAGAGAACGAGTACGGCTCATAGGTTGCGGTACCAATGAACTTGCCGCGGTGGAACAGCAGAATGTGGTGCACCATCGCCGCGGTGCAACACGAAGACGGGGAAGAACCCGGAATCGCGTCAATCCACGACAGCTCAGCACAGGGGTCGTAACCCTCGTAGCTTGCCGAAACGTTCGTCCACTGATCCCACTTGCTCTTATTCTTCAGCTCGCGCAGAGCCTTAGACACCACGGTCGACGCAGAATCAGACGCGCAGGTGGAATCCTTCTTCGACTCAGACTTAGCTTCAGACTTGGAACCCGACTTCGACTCAGACTCAGAGGTCTTCGACTCGGATGCGGTCGGCTCAGCATGAACCGTAATCGTCACCACCGACGGCACCGGAGCAGGCGATGAAGCACTCGGGGTGGCGCTCGCGGATGCGCTCGGGCTCGCCGACGGGGTCGGGAACAGTGCCTGAGTGGAGGTCGCGCTCGCGGAGGCAGAAGCGCTGCCAGAAGAAGACACTACGGTACCCGAAACAGCAGAATCAGTGCTTGCCGAGCAGGAAGTGACAACAAGAGCTAGAGCGGCGCCCAATGCGGGTAGAGTCAAAGCGGTACGGCCGGTGAAGCGGCGGCGATTAGAAGACATGGATACTCCTGAAGATGCGCGGCAGCGCGCACCGGTGCTGGTCAAGAAATGAATAGTGAACTCGTCCAGTATAGGGAAAAAGATGCGGGCACGTGGTGTGCGCGGTCAGTGCCGTTCGTTACCAGCGCCGTTCGTGACCGTGACATGCGCGAGCAGTTGCCCAGCCCAAACCCTCGGCCCAAACACCCAGCAACAAACACCGGCTAGCAGACCTTATCGTCCGTCAGATAATGCACCAGCCAGGCGCGCCTCGCGGTCGCAATACGCGCCGTAATCCGCGGAAAAACCCACAGACTAATCGCGCCCTGAGCCCACAAAATCAGCGAAAACAGCAGCGGCCGGAACGCAACATCGCGCGGATCCACGCCGGGGTTGAGAAGGCGCGCGAGCGCATCCGACAGGAAAATCGACGGGAACATCAGCGACATCAGCACCGTGCCCAGCACCCAGCCCGGCCCGAAACAGAGCAGAACCCAGCGGGCACTCATCCGCAGGTTCTTGCGGTGCGCCCAGCGGAACTGCCAGCCGCGCAGACGGTACGGATACATCACGCCCAGAATCGAGCCTAGGGACACCACAATAGCCGGCACCACAAAGAACGACAGGGACATCATGAGCGTGGGGGTCAGGTTCTTGTCCTGACTGTGCAGAATCAGCGCCAGCAGGGTGCCAGAAACACCCGTGATCAGACCGATCGCAATAGCTTTCGTACGCACGAACAGGTGCAGGGCGTGCGGGTCGCTACTGCGCAACGCACGCAACGCATGCTCCTCATCGTGGCCCATCAGGTTCGTTGAGGTGACGTCCGCAACCATCCAGCCGACCATCACCAGCGCAAAACCAGCCGGGCCCCTAAACTCGCTAAACAGCCACGAACGCCAGGCTTCAGGGAACAGGTACCAGCAGATTGCCGCCAGCAGGGCGTTACACATGAGCGTCTGCGTCTCCACCGGGAGGGGGCGCGTGAACATGCGGCGCAGCTCAGCGCGTACACTCGGACGGTACGTATTCTGCGGATCAACGAGGGCGCGACCCTCCACCCGCTGACGGCGCAGGCCCTGACGGAGTGCCCTGAAATTCGTCACGGGATGCGCCAGCGGCGCAAGGCGGGAAGATACGTGCCTCAAAAAGCTCACCTGCCCATTGTAGAGGTGCCGCTGAGGTGAAGCGGCACCGCAGAAAATCAGCTATGCGGAAACTCCACCCACTAGAGCCTGTGTCCCCTTGCACACCCGCCGCATCCAAGGGACAATGAAAACATGGCTGAAGTAACTCTACATAACGAACTCGTAATCCACACCAACGGTGACCTGCCCGCAGTCGGCGCAAAGCTGCCCGAATTCTCGGTTCTCGCGGCTGATCTCTCCGAGATTTCCTCCGCAGATTTCGCAGGTAAGAACCTGGTGCTGAACATCTTCCCCTCCGTCGACACCGGTGTGTGCGCAAATAGCGTCCGCACCTTCAACAAGCAGGCTGCAGGCCTGGAGAACACCGTCGTGCTGTGCGTCTCCAACGACCTGCCCTTCGCAATCGGCCGCTTCTGCGCAGCCGAGGGCATTGAGAACGTCGTGACCTCCTCCGCTTTCCGATCCTCCTTCGGTGAGGACTTCGGTGTGAAGCTCGTGGACGGCCCCCTGGCTGGTCTGCTGGCACGCTCCGTGGTCGTCGTGAACCCCGACGGTGAGGTTGTCTACACCGAGCTGGTTCCCGAAACCACCAACGAGCCCAACTACGAAGCAGCCCTGGCAGCTATCAAGTAAGCCCTGATAGCTATCAACTAGTAGCTATCAAGTAAGCTTAGTACGGGAGCCGGACGTAACGCCGGCACCCGCATAGTACTTCCGTCAGGGACACTTGGCGGTACACAGCACAGCAGATACTGAACGTCTACAGCGCATGGGTTCAACCACACATGCGGCTGGCGACAGCATAACGCCCCGCCCACCCGGTATTTCGGGTGGGCGGGGCGCTTTACTATATCCAGACTTAGTGCGCGATTTAGACTTAGCGCGGGATTCAGACTTAGTGTGCAGAGTCGCCGGGATGAGCGGGAGTGTCGGCGGCTTCGGCAGTTTCGGCGGGCTCCTCATCCGCGACCAGCATATGCTCCGGCAGGGTGCCGCGGCGCTTAGCCACCACAAAACGCGACACCAGCAGCAGAATGTACACCACCATCGAAATCAGCAGCATCGACTGCGGCGCCACCAACAAACCAACCGCCGCAGACACACCCGCAATAGCGGCAGTCGTGCGGTCCTTAGAACTGCGATACGCATCGATAGCGAGCACCGCGAATAGTGAAGTCATCACAAAATCCACGCCCTTGAGCTCACTCAAGAAACTTGCACCCAGCACATAGCCGAGCGTAGCGCTCGCCAGAACGCTCAGGTGCAGGCCCGCGTGGATCCACAGGATGCGGGAGGCACGAAGCTTATGGCGGTCCGGTCCGGTGTTCAGCGCGTACGCCTCATCAATGAGCGTGTACACGGTGTAGAACTTCGCCAAACCACCACGCACCCGCTCAATCGGGTAGGACAGACCGTACATGAGGTGGCGGGAATTAATGAGCAGAGTCATCACCGCAATAGAGAACAGCGACGCATGATTCGAGATCATGTCAATCAGCACGAACTCTACGGAACCGGCAAAAACAACGGCAGGCAGCAGGGGAGCCACCCAGAACGGCAGACCGTAACTGTGCACCAGCACGCCCAAACCAATGCCGACAAAGAACAGGCCCAGCATGATGACACCGGCAACGCGCATCGCCTCGGCGAAGCCGCTCTCGCGCGGCTGCTGAGGCCCCTGTGCATCGGGGGAGGCGGGAGCCTCCACCACGGGAATCATGCCGGTTAGCGGAAGCGCAGAAGCAATGACCTGCTCCACCTGCTCGGGAGAAGCCTGATGGGGCGCGGGTTGGCTCGCCTGCTGAGGTGCGGGCTGATCAGCAGAAACAGCAGGGGAAACAGTAGCGGAAGAAACAGGATTCTTAGAGATGCTCATCGTTTTCCCCCTAGAAAACCCAGTTAGCCAGCACAACGCAGGTGACGGTACCCGCCACCATGCTCAGCACCATATTCTTACGCCACAGGTGCGCACCCACGGTCACCACCAGACCCGCCAGGTACGGTACCGCCGTTTCAACGGAAGAATAATCAATCTTTGCCACCGCATAGATGGCAAGCAACGCAACCGCGCCGAGCGGAATCCAGTGGCTAAGCGCATCCAAAAGTTCGGAGCCAGCCAGAGCCTTCTTCAAACCGAAGGGAAGCAAACGAAGCAGGAACGTAATACCTGCAGCCACAAGAATCGCGGCAAGAATATAGCCGGTGGTCACTTCACTGTTCATGAAGATTTTCTCTTTCTGCACATACTCAGCGAAAGACCCCGAAAGAGTGCCCCGAAAAGAGCGGAAGGGCCCTGAAAGAGGCGCGCGGGTGAAGCCTTGAAAGCATCCGCGAAAAAGGGTGGGGAGAGCCCGCCCGAAGAAGGGCTGGGTGCTAAGTAGTGCGGTAGGTACGTGAGTTGATGAAAGCCGCGAAACAAGGAGGCGGAGGGCCGTTCCTCCTGCACGAGTTTTTCTGCGTGGATAGTT
The DNA here is from genome assembly GCF_001813725.1 of Rothia sp. HMSC072B04. NCBI lineage: Bacteria > Bacillati > Actinomycetota > Actinomycetes > Micrococcales > Micrococcaceae > Rothia > Rothia sp. HMSC072B04. Next base: position 230,687 of record NZ_KV813796.1, read on the forward strand.
CTGTGCAGATAGTTCTGGGCGGGTAGTTGTGCGCGCCAGTAGTTCTCGTGCGTGACCTCGAGTGATGCCGCTCCCGGTGCGGTGTTACTCCGGGGCGGCACAGCGTTCTGCGTCGCTAGTTTCCTTAGCGGTGTCTTTCATCTGAGTCATTGGTGTACCTCAACCTCTGGGAGCCTCCGCACAGGTTCGCGCGGGAGGCATCTTAGTAATCCTAGAAATAGAAAGAGGGGAGAGCGAAGCTCCACTCATCTATCCTAACCGGTTTCGAACACGTATGTAACGTTCTTATCGCTGTGTGGAAGCGGGAGCATCAGCGGTATCGGCGCTTTCAGCCTCAGCCGCTACCTCCTGCACAGCACGATGCGGCAGCGTACCACGGCGCTTCGCCACCGGGAAACGCGCCAGCAGCAGCACCACATACGAACCCAGAGCCACCACCAGGAACGAGGACGGTGCAAAAATCAGCGCAACCGCCGCCGAAACCGCCACAAAGAGCGCCGTCACACGATCCGGGTTGGCGCGGTAGCCGTCCATCGCAAGAACCGTGAAGATAGCCACCATCACGAAGTCCACACCCTTCAAGCTGCTGAGGAAGCTCGCACCCAGCACATACCCGAGGATTACGCTCAGAACCCACGACACGTAAATCAGCACGTTCACCCACAGAATGCGCGCCCCCGAACGCTCATGACGGTCGGGACCGGAGTTAAGAGCAAACGCCTCATCGCAAAGAGTGTGAATCGCCAGAGCCTTAGCCCAGAAACCCTTCACATTGTGCAACGGGTAGGAAAGACCGTACACCAGATGGCGCGCATTCACCAGGAACACCGTCAACGCAATCGACGCGAGGGGCGCGCCACCACTGACCATGCCCACCATCAAAAACTCCACCGAACCGGCAAAAACTAGGGCAGATAGCAGTGGCGCAGTCCAGATCGGCAGGCCGTGCGCGTTGAGGATAATACCCAAGCCCAAACCCAGCACAGCGATACCGAGCATCACTACGGAAGAATCGGCAACAGCCAAGCGGAAATCACTCTGCGTGCTCGTACGCCCAGTGTCGGGGGTCTGTGCCATAAAAGAGTTCCTTGTGTATGTTGTGCTCTTCAAAAAATCTACTGTGTGCGTGAGGGACTTCGAAGCTCCGCCGCGGTTTTCCAGTGTATAGGAGCAAGCGGTTGACCGACGAGAAAAAGAGTCCGGGAATAAAATAATGAGAAACACGCTTATAGTGAATGGCACTAAACAAAGAACCACCCGAAAGGGCAACCCGAAAGGAACCTCAATGGCTGAACAGAACAACGCTGAGCAGAACAACACCGTGCAGACTGCTGAAGAGCAGAAGAAGGTGTACTCGCACCAGCAGGAACGCCGCGAACTCGACAACTACCGCCAGACCAAGATCGAGCGCATCGACCGCCTGCGCTACCGTGCCTACGGTGCCAACGGCGCAACCCTCGACTTCGGTGTGGGCGAGGGCCTGCTGACCCCCGTCGAGCTGCTGCTCGCCGCGATTGCCGGCTGCTCCTCCGTGGACGTGGACGCAGGCACCTCCCGCCGCTCCACCCCCGAGGTGTTCGAGGTGCTCGCCTCGGCGCTGAAGCAGACCGAAGACGGCGCGGTGCGCCTCGACGACGTTGAGGTGGACTTTGATGTGCGTTTCCCCGCCGATGAGCAGGGCGCCAAGGCACAGAAGATGGTGGACCGTCTGATTCAGCTCAGCGAGCAGAAGGACTGCACCGTTTCTCGTACCGTGGAGCACCCCACGAACGTTTCGTTCCACAACCTGGCTGACTAAAGCCGGGTGAGCTGAATAGATCGGGTGAATTAGCCTGATAGGGAACCCTCCCGTACCGCTTGTGATGAAGCGGGTACGGGAGGGTTTTTCTGTGTTTTTGTGGTTTTGGGTGGAAAAGAGCCTAAAAAGCGAGTAGGATTGACCCTCAGATTAGGAAAACTTACGGTACGTAAGAATTCCTTATGATTGAAGAATTTCTTGACCCAGGCACAAACCTTCGGCGGCACCACCCGCAGCAAGACTAGACTGGACACCAGACTAGAGCGCTAGCAAACGCACGAAGCAATAGCCTCAGAAAGAAGACCTGACATGGCACAGCCTACAGAGACTTCCGGCGCTGCATCGGAAGCCACCCCCGCAGAGGGTGAACTGAAGCGAGGCCTCTCCGCCCGCCACATGCAGATGATTGCAATCGGCGGCGCAATCGGCACCGGCCTCTTCGTCGCCTCCGGTAAGACCATCTCCACCGCAGGCCCCGGCGGCGCAATCCTCGCCTACGCCCTCATCGGCATCATGGTGCTGTTCCTCATGCAGTCCCTCGGCGAGATGGCTGCGCACCTGCCCGTCCCCGGCGCATTCCAGACCTACGCGGCACGCTACGTGTCCCCGTCCTTCGGCTTCGCCATGGGTTGGAACTACTGGTTCAACTGGGCGATTACCGTCGCCGCCGAACTCGTCGCCGTCGGCGAGGTGATGAGGTACTGGTTCCCGGACATCCCATCCTGGGTGTGGGCGGCAGGATTCCTCGTGCTGCTGACCGGCATCAACGCCCTCTCGGCACGCTCCTACGGTGAAAGCGAATTCTGGCTCGCCACCATCAAGGTCGTCACCGTGGTCGTCTTCCTCATCGCAGGTATCGCCATGATTTTCGGCATCCTGGGCGGTAGCTCCCCGGGCGTCTCCAACTGGACCGTCGGTGAGGCACCCTTCGTCGGCGGCGCACCCGCCGTGCTCGCCATCTTCATGGTGGCAGGCTTCTCCTTCCAGGGCACCGAAATGATCGGTGTGGCTGCGGGCGAGTCCGAGAACCCCCGCCGCGACGTGCCCCGCGCACTGACCAGCGTGTTCTGGCGCATCATGCTCTTCTACATCGGTGCGATGGTCGTTATCGGCTTCCTGATTCCTTACTCCGACCCGAACCTGCTCACCGCAGCGGACGGCAACATTAACATCTCCCCGTTCACCCTCATCTTCGAGCGTGCGGGTATCGCCTTCGCGGCAGCCATTATGAACGCCGTGATTCTCTCCGCAGTGCTCTCTGCGGGTAACTCGGGCCTGTACGTTTCGGCTCGTATGCTCTTCGCGCTCGCGCAGGAGGGTAAGGCGCCGAAGACGTTCACCCGCATCAACTCCGGTGGCGTGCCCATGAACGCGCTGCTGGCAACCGCCGCTATCGGTGCGGTCGGCTTCATTGCCGCACTGCTCTCCCCGGATGGTGCGTACCTGTGGCTGGTGAATGTGTCCGGTCTGGCTGGCTTCATCACCTGGGTGGGTATCGCTGTGGCGCACTACCGTTTCCGCCGCGCATACGTGAAGCAGGGTCACAGCCTGAAGGACCTGCCCTACGTGGCGCCGTTCTTCCCCGCGGGCCCGATTATCGCCTTCCTCATGTGCCTGGTCGTCATTGGCGGTCAGAACTACGAGGCGTTCCTCAGCGGCGACTGGTTTGGCGTTCTGAGCTCCTACATTGGTCTGCCCGTGATTATTGCGGTCTGGCTGGTGCACCGCGTGGTCACTCGCGACCGCATCATTCCGCTGGAGCAGATTGACGTGAGCGGCATCGAGGTTAAGGCTTCGAAGTAACGCGAACGCCAGCTGATAACGCCTGCGTCAGCTGATTGAATGAGCTGATACGTGAAGAGCCGCCGGTTCCCCTCAACAGGGGAGCCGGCGGCTCTTTGCTATCTGCAGTTTATTCCGTACGGGAGAGCTAGGCTGTATGCCCTGCAGCTCTTAGGAATGGCGGCGCGAGCGCAGAACACTCAAGCCAAGACCCGCACAGATTGCAACAACACCAATGCCAACAATCACACCAACGCTGGATGCACCGGTGCTCGCCAGGGTAGCCTTCTTGGGGCTGCTCTCCTTAGCGAGGCCGTCCTTTGCCAGGCCGTCCTTTGACAGGGTGTCCTTAGCCGAGCGGGCGGCGGTCACCGGAGCCTCCTGAGAGGGCTTGCTCTGAGCTGGCTTGCTCTTGGGATGCGCCACGGTTGCGTCCTCCAGCTTGTCAGCGTTGGGGGTCTTATCGGCAACCGGTGCTTCCGGCAGTGCAGGAACGGTCGGTGCGTCAGTCGGGTTTACACCAACGGTTGCTTCCGGCAGAGCGGGAACCGTCGGCGCGTCGGTCGGGTTTACACCCACGGTTGCCTCAGGCAAGGGCGCTACGGTGGGTGCATCGGTGGGGTTCACGCCGATGGTTGCCTCGGGCAGGGGGGCCACGGTGGGTGCATCGGTTGGGTTAACGCCAACGGTTGCCTCGGGCAGGGGGGCCACGGTCGGTGCGTCAGTGGGGTTTACACCCACGGTTGCTTCCGGCAGA
>NZ_KV813797.1:0-49709 GCF_001813725.1 Rothia sp. HMSC072B04
GGCGCGGAGGAAATATGCGGCGCCCCGCCCCTGCTTGGTGAGGGGAGGAACGAGGACGATCGGCGCCCCTCATACGCAGAACGTGCTTAAACGAAGAACGCTCCGTCCGTATCACTTAGATACAGACGGAGCGTTCTATTTAAGAGACCAGCTACTCAGTAACGCCGAGGTTGCTCATGAGGAACGCGTAATCCCACGCGATCTCACGCCAACGGGTATACCTGCCGGAACCACCACCGTGACCGCCCGACATGTCAATCTTCAGCAGAGGCACCGGCGACGACGGGTCAATCTGCTCACGCAGCGCCGCAACCCACTTGGCGGGCTCCACGTAGAGCACGCGGGTGTCGTGCAGGCTCGTTACTGCAGCAATCGCCGGGTAGCGGACCGGGCGGATGTTCTCGTACGGGGTGTACGACTTCATGTAGGCGTACACTTCCGGGTCCTCAATCGGGTTGCCCCACTCTTCCCACTCCATTGCCGACAGCGGCAGCTCCGGGTCGAGGATGGTGGTCAGCGCATCCACGAACGGCACGGCAGCCAGGCAGGCGGCGTACTTTTCGGGGGCGAGGTTCACGACGGCGCCCATGAGCAGGCCGCCGGCGCTACCGCCGTAGCAGCCGATACGCGCCTCATCAGCCCACGGCTTAGCCGCAATGTAGCTGGTGACGTCCACGAAGTCGGTGAAGGTGTTCTTCTTCGCGAGCTTCTTGCCGTTCTGGTACCAGGAGCGGCCCATCTCGCCGCCGCCGCGAATATGTGCGATGACGTAGATGACGCCGCGGTCCAGGATCGACAGCATCGGGATGGAGAACATCGGGTCCATGGACGACTCGTACGAGCCGTAACCGTACTGGATGACCGGGTGCGGCTTGCTCATGTCCAGGTCGGCGCGGTGAATCACCGAGATCGGGATGAGCGTGCCGTCCGCCGCCGGTGCCCAGTCGCGGTAGGCGCGGTAGTCCTCACGGTTGTAGCCGCCGAGTACCGGAGTTTCACGGCGCAGCAGCAGGGTCTGCGACATGGGGAAGTAGTCGTAGACGCGGCGCGGGGTCAGGTACGAGGTGTAGGCGATGCGCAGCACGGGGGAGTAGTTCTCAGCACGCAGCACGGAGGCGGTGTACAGCTCCTCGTCGAAACCGGCAGGCTCCATGAAGGTCACGCCGGCGGGGCGGCGGCGGCGCCACTGGATGGGCAGCTGCTCACGCGGTGCAAGGAAGATGCGGGTGGTCGTGTCCGCGCGGGCGGTAACAACCAGGTGCGTTGCGGTGAAGGTGAAGCCTTCCAGGCGCACGTGTTCGCTGTGACGGATGACCGGCACCCAACGCTGCGCGTACTCTTCGAGGGTTTCGCCCTCGCGCGGCATGTCGGCAAGCACCAGCTCGGAATTCAGCGCATTGTAGTCGTGCTGAATCAGCAGGTGCTGCTCGCCGGCAATGTTAAGCGGCTCGGCGTAGTATTCGATGCCTGCGCTCTTGGGGATGAGCAGGGTCGGCTCGCCCTTGGGTTCGCGGGTGGGGATGAGGCGCACCTCCGTGTACTCGGAGTTGGAGCTGGTAATGACCACGGAGGAACGGTCGGAGCTCATGGCGGCGCCGAGCCACATGGTGTTGTCCGGTTCCTCGTAAATCAGGTGGTCTTCGGTGCCCTGTCCGACGTCGTGCACGTAGACACGCCAGGGGCGCCACGACTCGTCGGGCACGAGGTAGATGAGCTGCTCGGCGTGGTTGATGAAGAAGGAGCCAGCCGCAATGTTGGGGATGGTGTCTTCGAGGAAGGTGCCGGTTTCCATGTTGAGGAAGCGCTGCTCGTAGCGTTCGTCGCCCTTCTCATCCACGGAGATGCTCAGCAGCTTGCCGTTGCGTGCGGGCTGGAAGCTGCCGAGGGAGAAGAACTCCATGTCCTTGGCGTATTCGTTGCAGTCGAGAATGACGACCTCACCCTCGAGTACTTCGCCGGGGGTGACGGTCGGCGGGGTGTAGCGCACCACCTCGTCGCCTTCGTGCAGGGCGGGGTAGCGGTAGAAGACGGGATACTGGCCGCCGGGCACCATGCGGCTGTAGTACCACCAGTCACCGATACGGTTCGGGACGGTCAGATCCGACAGCAGGGTGCGGCCCTTGATTTCGTTGAAGATGGATTCGCGGAGGGGCTGCTGGTCTGCGGTGACAGCTTCGGTGTATTCGGCTTCTGCCTTGAGGTAGTTGAGGACCTCTTCGCTTTCCTTGTCGCGGAGCCATTCGTAGTGGTCGATGAAGACGTCGCCGTGGTGTTCGCGGCGGTGCTCGACCTTCTTCGGTACGGGCGGGGTGAGGTTCTGTTCAGCCATGCTGCCACCTCTTTCATTGAGTTATGGGTTTGTGAATGGTGTGTGCCGTCTGCGCCCGCGTTCCTGTGCCGCCGGGTGGCGGTGAGGGTGCGCGGGGGCTGTGGGCACGCCTAGTTCTAGTGTATCGAAGAGTGAGGCAGGCTACTATATTGCGGCCTGGGCAGTATCACCTAGATTAGCCCCCTGCACTCTTCTGGAACGTGCGAATTCGGTAGCTAGTTGGCGCGCCCCTTAATGGACATGAGGGTACGGCGGCCTGCCTTGTTTGCCTTCGTGAAGGCACGGTTACTCTGCCGGTACTCACGTTCTTGAGAGCGCAGGCGTAGACGCGCGGATTCGGCTATCATCCTGCGGTAGCGTTCGAAACGCTCGGGGTCGAGGGAGCCGTCAGTGATGGCCTGCTGCACCGCGCATCCGGGTTCGGAGCCGTGGGAGCAGTCGCTGTACCGGCAGGCGGAAGCGTAACTGGAGACGTCGTCGAAGGTTTCGTCAATCGCGGCGCTATCGCTCGTTGCGGCTAGGGCTCGTACGCCCGGAGTGTCGATCAGCACCGTGCCAGATGATGTTTTTGCGTTGGTTGAGTCTCCTTCGCTTGAGCCTTCCGCACCGGGTAAAACAAGCATCTGGCGGCTGGTGGTGGTGTGGCGCCCCTTGCCGTCAGCATCTCGGACAGCGGAAGTGACCTGCACCTGATATTCCTGGCTATCCTCGCGGGGGTCAACTCCGGGGTTGAGCAGGGCGTTGACCAGGGTGGATTTTCCGGCGCCGCTACGGCCCAGGAACGCGGCGGTGCGTCCGGCGACAAGCTCCGCCACCGGGGCAGGGTCGTAGCCGTTGTCCGTGCATACGGCGAGTACCGCATCCACACCACCTGCGAGGGAGTCCCTGTAGTTGGTGAGCTGTTCGGCCGTTACTAGGTCACCCTTGGTGAGAATTAGCGCGACCTGCACCCCGGAAGCGTGCGCCAGAGCGGTGTAGCGTTCAATTCGCCCAATGGACGGCTCGGGGAAGCAGGGCTCAACGATGCAGAGCATATCCACGTTGGCGGCGACAGGCTGATCCGCGGATTCTCGGGTGGCGCTGGGTCGGGTGAGGTAGCTTCGCCGGGGCAGTATCGCGAGGGGTTTGTGCTCCGCGGGCTGGCTATCGCTACCGGTTCCAGGGATGGGCTGGGTGAGTACCCAGTCGCCGACGACGGGGTACTCTTCTTCGCCGTAGTCGTTCTCAACCGGACGCAGCGGAGCGGAAAGCTTAATGAGCTCACCCCGCTCGTAGGTCAGTAGCTCGTAGCGGGTGCGGTGCACGGCGCTGACACGGGCGAGGGTAAAGTTTTCGAGGGTACCGCCGAGGGTGAACGCGGCGCGGATTGCTGAACCCTGCCAGGAAGGGTCGAACCCTAGGGTCTCTAAGGTGTATGAAGCGGGAGCAATGGTCACAGGAATAGTCTTTCTTGGTTGCGGCGCCCGGATAGCGGGTGATTACAAGGTTCGTTCTTTTTCAGGGTTCACCGTCTACAACAGCGAGGCGCGGGCGCCGGCACGGATGCGGCGGGCGGCAAGCAAAGTCAGCCCCAACCCCACTGCGGCGTAGAGCACCGCCAGTGCCGCGTCCGTCGCCAGGAGCGCGAAAAGCTCCGGCGCGGTGCCGTTCGCGATACCGCTAGAGGCATCTAAAACCTGCACCAGCCGGGACCCCGGAACCCAGGAACACAGCCATGCAAGCCAACCGGGGTAGGTACTCACCGGCACAATCACGCCCGCGCTCACTGGCAGAATAATCGACAGAAAATTCGACCCCGTGTACGGATCCGACAGGTACAGACCGAGCCCGGCGGCAAAAATGCCCAGGCAGACCCCGCCCAGAACCGCAACCGGCATCAGCGCAATGGCTCCAATCAGAAGCCCCGAAGCCGCCCCGGTAGAGGGTGCCGTGAGGGACAGTAACCACACGATGCCCACATTGCTCAGACCCGTCACGGATGCCAGCAACGCGGGTACCGCCGCCGCACCGAGCCAGTAGCCAGCATCCACCGGGCGAGCCGTACACACGTACTCGAAGACGCCAATCCACCGGTCTGTGGCAACGCGCGCAACAATACCGGCTGCCACGGAGCTGAGGGTGGCAATCAGAGCAGACGCGCAGCCGATGCGTACAGTATCGTTTGCGGCAAGATCAGCGCCCAGAAGCACTGTGAAAAGCACGTTAAGACCGGGTACGAGAACCAGGGTCGTGACAGCCGTTCCGAGGGTTGCGAAGGTAATAGAAGATGACCAGCCAATAGAGGCGGTCGACAGAGCCCGACGCGCCACGCTAGGCAGAGCGGCAGAAGAGAGAATACGCACGCTACATCGCCCCCAGGGTGCCGCGACGGCGGGCGGAGGCAAGAGCCTTCCGGGCAAAGAGGAAAGCACACAACGCCCAGATGAAGCTCACGACCAGGGTCTGTGCCACGGGCAGGAGCGCATCCGCCGGGGTAGTGATGGTGGTACGCCCAAGTAGGAGATGAACCGGCGCCTGCAGGGGAATGAGCGTGCCTACAGCATCTAGCCAGGCGGGCGCTTCAATGGTCGTGAAGAGAACCCCGGAAAGAATAAAAACCGGCACGAGCAACAGCTCCTCGTAGGCGATAGCGTTCGGTGTGGCCACGAAGAACACCGCAATCATGAACGTTACCGACAGGCACGCAAGCCACAGCAGGGGAACGCCCAGAACGTAGCGCGGCCAGAGTGCTGAAAAGTCCGTGACCTGCGGGTTAAGCGTCACAAGAGCCCAGATGAGCCACGACAGGGGCAAAGCCGCCATACCCACAATGGATGCGCTCGAAACGATAGCCGCCAGCACCCGCACCGGAGAAATCGACCCCGAACACAGGTACACGAGGGTCCCACGGAAACGCTCGAAATTGATGATGCCCGCAGACACGATGCAGACCGACCACATGCCCACAATGCCCGCGCGGGTCCACGCGAGGGTCGGGTCAACGGAGTGACCCGCGGAGCTCTGCGCCGCCGCATGCACGGCGAGCGCCTGAAGGATGACCGAGCCGAGTACCGTACTGATGAGCAGCTGAATGAAGTAGGGGACCGTCAGGAACTGGCGCAGGCTAAAGCCCATGAGTCGCAGTTGGCGGGCGCACTCCTGCTGTACGTCGTGTAGCAGGTGCTGCAGGTCGCGCGGTCGTTGAGATTCTGCTGGATGCTGCGTCTGAGCGTTCATCGCTTGAGCCCCTCCGCCATCGCCAGGTATGCCTCTTCCAGAGTTGCCGGTCGCGTGTACGGTTCGGTCCGTGCCCCAATGTTCGCGGTGGCAAGCCCCTCCGTGAGGATGCGGTGAGCCTCACCCGCCTCGAACGTGGTGCGCTCGCCGTGCCAGTAGAGGGTGAGTTCCCAGCCGGAACCGCGCGGGGCAAACAGCACCGCCGCCTTATCGTGGAGGAATCCGCGGAGCGTATCAAGCCCCTCGGTGGCGGTGGCCTCGACCTGAACCACAGTCGTGGCGGCAATGCCGGCGTGCGCGGCAACGTCCTCGAGGTTGCCGCTCACAGCAACGGAACCGGCACCCAAAACGGTGATGGTGTGCGCCAGGTCCTCAATCTCGCCCAGCAGGTGGCTCGTCAGCAGAATGGCGGTACCTTCATTTGCCAGAGATCTGATGAGGGCACGCACGGTCAGGGCGATATCGGGGTCGAGCCCGTTGGTCGGCTCATCCAGCAGGAGCAGAGCGGGGGAGCCGAGCAGGGCGCGGGCAATATGTAGGCGCTGCTTCATGCCGCGGGAAAACTCCTGGACAGGCCGCGTTGCCGCATCGGTGAGTTCCACACGGGCTAGGGCATGCTCCACCTCGTGTCGTCGGGTCCGCCCGGAAACCCCCGCAACATCGGCGAAGAACAGCAGATTGTCGCGGGCACTAGCGCGCGGGTAGAAGCCGTTCTCCCCGCCCAGTGCGAGACCCACGTGACGGCGCGCCCGCTGCGGGTCGGCGATAGCGTCAATACCGTTCACGGTGAGGCTACCGCCGGTGGGGGTGAGCAGGGTCGAGCACATCTGCACGGTCGTCGTTTTGCCCGCACCGTTGGGGCCGAGGAGGGCATGAATCTCACCGGAACTGACGCGAAGTGACACACGGTCGACGGCGGTAAAAGCGTTTTCACCTTTGCCAAAGACGCGGCTGAGCTGCGCCGCATCAAGAACAAGAGACATGGTAGGTAACCTTCGGGTATGACCCTCTGGCCCCTATACCGGAGGGATGCTGAGCAGGATAAACGGCGTAGCGAGTTGTACCCTGCGTGAGTGTATGTGTCATTTCAGTGTACCGAAAAGCCGTAGATAAAAGTGATGGGGGTTACTGTGTGGATGGTGGGTGTCCGCCTCCGCATCTCGATTGCCTCGCCCTCGGATTGCCCCGGCACCGTCGCTCACGTTTTATGACAGACGTTAAAAAACGTCATCTTTGCAATGAAATGTCTTAAAGTGCCGTCTACCCACAAAACCCTTGACCCCGCCCCGTGCCCTGTGACACCCTGAATACAGGTCAAGAGCGCCAGCGACAAGCCCCAGCTAGCTGGCCGGCAACCCTCCTCCGCGGTGGGGTGCCCTGGGTGAAGACCAGGCGGCACGCACAAGCGTGACGCAAGCGCGGGACCGATGTGACCGAAAACGGTACATCAATCGTGACAGGATTATTCGACGACGATTCCTGTACCGTCGGCATGCGGCCCCCTAAGAATCCCCATTAGGAGCCACGCATGAGCAACAACACTACCGTCCCGACTCCCGCCAACCCCGCAGGTTGGAAGTTCGAAACCCGCCAGATTCACGCAGGTCAGGCGCCGGATGCCGCAACGGGAGCTCGGGCACTACCCATCTACCAGACCACTTCCTTCGTCTTTGACAGCGCCGAGCAGGCAGCGAACCGTTTCGCCCTCGCCGAGCTGGGCCCCATTTACACTCGCCTCAACAACCCCACCCAGGAAGCTATCGAAAACCGTATCGCCTCCCTGGAAGGCGGCGTTGGCGCGCTGCTGCTGGCATCCGGTCAGGCAGCTATCACCTACGCAATCCTGAACATTGCCGGCGCCGGCGACCACGTGGTCGCATCGCCCTCCGTGTACGGCGGCACCTACAACCTGCTCAAGTACACCCTCGCCGACCTCGGTATCGAAACCACCTTCGTTGAGGACCCGGACGACCTGGATGCATGGCGCGCCGCAGTCCGCCCCAACACCAAGCTCTTCTACGGCGAGTCCGTGCCCAACCCCCGCAACGACGTGCTCGACATTGAGCCCATTGCCGCAATTGCGCACGAAAACGGCGTACCCCTGATCGTGGACAACACCGTGCCCACCCCCTACCTGCTGCGCCCCATCGAGCACGGCGCGGACGTGGTCGTCCACTCCGCCACCAAGTACCTGGGCGGTCACGGCACCTCCATCGGCGGCGTGATTGTTGACTCCGGTAACTTCGACTACGGTGCAGACCCCGAGAAGTTCCCCAAGTTCAACCAGCCCGCACCCGGCTACCACGGCCTGGTCTACGCACGCGACCTGGGCAAGGACTCCGCATTCGGCGCGAACCTCTCCTACATCCTGAAGGCACGCGTTTCGCTGCTGCGCGACACCGGTGCTGCTATCTCCCCGACCAACGCCTTCAACATCGGCATCGGCCTGGAGACCCTCTCCCTGCGCATCGAACGCCACATTGAGAACGCCACCAAGGTCGCCCGCTGGCTCGAAGCAAACCCGCAGGTCGACAAGGTCATTTGGGCTGGCGTGGAATCCTCCCCCTGGTACGAGCGTGCACAGAAGTACCTGCCCAAGGGCCCCGGCGCGGTGCTCGGCTTCACCCTCAAGGGTGCAACCCTGGAGCAGACCCGCGACTTCGTGGATGCACTGAAGCTGCACTCCAACGTGGCGAACATCGGTGATGTGCGCTCGCTCGTGATTCACCCCGCCTCGACCACCCACTCCCAGCTTTCCGCTGAAGAGCTGGAGAAGATTGGCGTGTACCCGAACTTCGTGCGCCTGGCAGTCGGTATTGAGAACATCGACGATATTCTCGCCGACCTGCAGCTGGGCTTCGACACCCTCTCCTAAACGGTGATGCAACCCGCAGGTGGACCGGAAAGACTACGGCTTTTCGGTCCACCTGCGGATTCCCCGTTACGGAGCATTTTGTGACTGATCGGCGTTGTTGCCGCCCAACCTGTTGCTTCTTCTACCCACAGACGAGTACCCCGCTCACACCCGGCACCACCTCGCCGGCCAACCCAGTGAAGGGAACCCCCATGACCGCCCAGAGCACTAGCCAGTCCGGCACCACCCAGCCCGGCACTATCAACCAGCCTGTCACCGCACCCATCCCCGTGGCGGGTACCCAGCGCGAGCATCCCGAAGCGCAAGGCTACCTGCGTCAGCTGAACATCGGCGACCTGGAGCTCGAATCCGGCGTAACCCTGCCGCAGGTCACCATCGGCTACGAAACCTGGGGCACCCTCAACGAGGCTGGCGATAACGCCATCCTGATTTTGCATGCGCTCACCGGTGATACGCACGTCTCCCGTGGCGTACCCACCCCGGATATGCCCGCCCCGCTGATTCGCGCCATCGAGTCCGACGGCTGGTGGGAAGGCATCGTGGGCCCCGGCTCGGTCGTGGACACCAATCGCTACTTCGTGATTGCCCCCAATATTTTGGGCGGTTGCTACGGCTCCACCGGGCCGGCAAGCATCATTCCGGAAGGCTACCCGGGTGCCGGTGAGCACTGGGGTTCCCGCTTCCCGCAGGTAACCATCCGTGATTCTGTGCGTGCTGAGGCGCACCTGGCGCGTGCCCTGGGCGTGACCAGCTTCCGCTACGTGATTGGTGGTTCTCTCGGTGGCGCTCGCGCCCTGGAGTGGGCGGCAACCAACCCCGAGCTGGTGCGCGGATGCGCGGTCATCGCCTCCGGCCCTTCTGCTACGGCGGAGCAGATTTCCTGGGCTCACACCCAGAACATTGCGATTCGTTCGGACGCGAACTTCGCCGGTGGCGACTACTACAACGGTCCCGCGCCGACTGCCGGTCTGGCTTTGGCACGCCGTATTGCGCACACCACCTACCGCAGCCCCGCCGAGCTGGAGCACCGCTTCGGTCGCGAGGAGAACCGCGGCGAAAGCACCGTGGGCGGTTCGCTGGGTGAGCCACGCGGCCGCTACGCCATCGAAAGCTACCTGGATCATCACGGTGCCAAGCTCGTGGAGCGTTTTGACGCGAACAGCTACCTTGCGGTCAATGAGGCGTTGATTTCGCACGATGTGGCGCGCGGTCGCGGCACTCTGGCGCAGGCGCTGGCGCATACCGATTGCGAGTGGACGATTGCGGCGGTGAACACGGATCGCTTGTTCTTCCCGCACGAGTCGCACCGTCTGGCGGAGGCGCTGCCCACCCCGGTCGCCGTGGATATTATCGAGTCGAACCACGGCCATGACGGCTTCCTGATTGAGGCGAAGCAGGTGGAGAAGATTCTGGCGCGCGCCCTGGGTGTTGAAGATGAATCTGCTACCCCGAGCGAGGCGCAGCGTGAGCGTGAGGCGCTGGACTCGATGACTCGTCTGTACGGCGCTGTTACTCGCTAACTCAACCGGCACCCGAAGGCGTTTCACGCATCCTGTTGAATGTTGTTTTATCCAAACAGTGGGTGTGGGATTGTGAGGGAATGACTGGGTATTCTCAACTGTCCTTCCGCCCACCGTGAATTAACCTTCACCCTTAGGGTTATGTAATAGAATGCCGGGCGTTCGTATGATGCGAGCGTCCGGCATTTTTTCTATCTTTTTGAAGTGTGTTGTGCCAAGTCAGGGAATATTTTCCGGTTTTTCTGGCACTTTTTGAAAGCTCCGCGAGATACCGCGGAAGCAGCCTCCTGTTGCACTGGAAGGTAAGGGTTCTCAGTTTGCTTTAGACCCGCTCTAACCCCATAGCATTAACGCTGTGGTAAGTATTCAAGAGGTAGCGGAGCAGTTGGGGGTGAGCACCCACGCCCTGCGCTATTACGAAAAAGAGGGGCTCATTGCGGTGCCCCGTGATGCTCACGGAACCCGTATTTTTGATGAGGAGTCTATCTCCGCAGCACGGTTTATTGCTACCTGCCGTCAGGCCGGCATGAGTCTTGCCGACATTCGTACAATCTTGGACAATCCGGATGATCATGCACTCTCCGTTGATGTGATGGAGCGAGCCCGCCGAAAGATTGAAAACGAGATTGCGGGGTTGCAGCAGAACCTTGAGCACCTGGATCGCCGTATTCAGGAGCACCGCAGTCACCTCGATGGCACCCGCTAGATAACCGTCTAATTTTCATGCAGGTATGCACGCCGACGCCCGGTATTCCCGACGTGGGGAATACCGGGCGTTTTTCTGTGCTCAGCTGGCATGCTCGGCTACTCACCCCTAGCTACTGGGTATTTTCAGCCCGTAGGTTTAACCCCAAGCCGCTTTTTCCGGGTCAATACCATGTGCACGAGCATTCTCGTAGATGACATCCCGCAACCACTCCGCGAGCCCGGTCGCAAGCTTCTCGTAGTGCGCCTTGAAACGGGCATCCTCAACGTAGCCGCGGGCTAGAATAGCGTGCTTAGCGGGGGTGACCTCGAAGAAGAACAGGGAGGCGCGGTGCCGCTCGGCGAGTGCGTTCGCCTCCTCACTGCCCGGCTTCACGCCGCGGTTGAATGCCTCGACGAGGGCCTGCTCTACCTCGTCAACCTGCTGTTTGCCGTTCTGCCAGTCGGCACGGTTCATCGTTACAGTTCGGCGCTGGTATTCAGCCCAGTCGTCAGTTTTTCCGTAACGCTCCTGCGCTTCCTGCTGGTGGGCGAGGCTGAACCCCTCACCCATGATCTCTGCTTTTTCGGTGGCGCTGAGCTGCTCATTTTTAGGTGCCATGGTGTCCTCCAAAAGGTGTTCGATGGTTTCAAGCATGCGCCCGTACGCGGCGATTTTGCGTTGAAGCATATCCCGCTGAGCGAGCAGATGCTCGGTGCTGTTCGCCTGGTCATGCAGTATGTTGCGAATAGCGTCAAGGCTCATGCCGATGGCGCGGTATCCCATGATGACGGTGATTCGTTCAAGGTCTGTATCGGTGTAGTACCGGTACCCGTTGAACTCATCATGTGCCGGGTTGAGTAAGCCCCGCTGCTCCCAGTGGTGAAGCGTGCGGACTGTGAGCCCATGCAATGATGCCGCTTCTCCCACGGTGTATTCGTGCTGCCCGTCAGGTGGTGTTATGTTCGCGTCCATGGTTTCACTCTAAAACCTCACGTTAGGTGAGGGTCAAGCTAGCGGCGGAACCTGCGGTGCAGGTTTGTGGGGGAGTCCTCGCTAAGATGGGTTCATGAGCGAAAACAAATACGTCGTCGAATACACCCGCCCCGAGAACGAACGTGCAGGCACCCACCTGGTGCTCATGCTGCACGGCTACGGCTCCCAGGAGCACGATTTGCTGTCTCTGGCGGCGCACCTTCCGCAGGAGGGCTTCACCTACGCCTCCATGCGTGCACCGCAGCCGGTTGGCACCCAGTTCTCCGCGGACTCGACCGGCGCCTACATTGCCGCAGATGCTATCGGCTACCAGTGGTACCCGCTGAACCAGCAGCTCGAATCTGACCAGCGCGCCATTGAGCAGGCGAGCGACTACGTGCTGGAGTGGGTGCGCGCGAACCGCGAGCAGTATGCTTCGGTGACCTTGCTGGGCTTCTCGCAGGGTATGGGCATCGCAACTTCGATGGTGCGTCACGCCCCCGGCGAGTTCGCCGCCGTAGTGGGACTGTCCGGCTATGCGGTAGATTCTGATTCACCGTACTTCAAGGACGAGGAGCTGAAGAAGACCGAACTGCCGGTGTTCTTCGGCCGCGACCAGGAAGACCCTGTCATCCCGCAGGAGATGGTGAACTACACCTACGACTGGATCCGCAAGTACACCGACGGCATTAAGGTGCTGTATGCCGGTGCGGGTCACGGCGTGAGCGCCATGGAGATTCGCCATGTGGGCGAGTTCCTGGAGGTGAAGGTGCAGGGTAAGGAACCGCGTATTCGTGCGCAGAAGGTTGCGGAGGCGACCGGCGCCGCGGAAGGCTCTGACGCCTAAAACGGCTATAGGGAAGGCCCCCGAGTCATCATGACTCGGGGGCCTTACGTGTAGTTCTGCTTCCGCTCGGTTCTGTGCAGTTCCGCTTGGAAAGGCGGTTATCGTCCTCGTTCCTACAGGGAACCCGCCCTCGCTTCGCTTCGGGCACCCTGATGTCACTTTCGGACGATACCGCCTTTCCGCGCTGGGACGCTGTGCGGGTGCGGCCGCGTTTTCCGGATGCGCCCTCAGGGTGTCAGCCCGGACGCTCTCCGATGCGGAGCGAGGAGGAAGCGGAGCGTCCGGGTGACGGGTGCCCCTGCGTAGGCGCGGAGGAAATATGCGGCGCCCCGTCCCTGCTTAGTGAGGGGAGGAACGAGGACGGTCACTAGCGCCTCCAGCGCTCAGACAAACCAAATGCGGACTAGTCCTCGTGCGCAACCTTCACGGTCACGCCGTTGAGGGTCACGGTGTCGCCGGGGTGCAGCTGCTTGCCGCGTGCTTCCTCAATGTCGCCGTTGACCTTTACCAGGCCGTGCTGAATGACCTCGCGTGCCTGCGCGCCGTCCTCTACGAGGTTGGCGAGCTTGAGGAACTGGCCGAGGCGGATCATGTCGTCGCGAATAAAAATTTCTTCCATGCTCTCTAGTTTATCCCGCCGGGTGCATACTGGTGTCCGGCAAAAATGGGGGTGTGGTGGGCCGGGTAGGCATACCCAGGGGTGGGGTGGTGATGGTACCCTAGTGTCTTGCATCAAAAAGTGTGCATATTGCGCCGATGAGCGCGAATACGGGCGCCCCGTTCTGGGTCGCGTCCCTTATGAACCCGAACTCACGCACGTCACAGCCGGTGGCGGGGCAGAAGGAGTAACTATGGCTGAAAAGTCCACCCTCGATAACGTTATTGCGCTCGCGAAGCGCCGCGGCTTTGTTTTCCAGGCCGGTGAAATTTACGGCGGTTCCCGCTCCGCATGGGACTACGGCCCCCTCGGTGCAGAGCTGAAGGAAAACATCCGTCAGCAGTGGTGGCAGCGTTTCGTCCGTTCCCGTGCGGACATGGTTGGCCTGGATTCCTCCGTTATTCTGCCTCGTGCGGTGTGGGAGGCATCCGGTCACGTGGCGACCTTCACCGACCCGCTGGTTGAGTGCCTGTCGTGCCACAAGCGTCTGCGTCAGGATCACCTGCTGGAGAACTTTGAGGCGAAGAAGGGCCGCGCGGCTGAGGGCATGGAAGAGATTGCTTGCCCGAACTGTGGTACTCGTGGTGAGTGGACTGAGCCGCAGAACTTCTCCGGTCTGATGAAGACTTACCTGGGCCCGGTTGATAATGAGGAGGGTCTACACTTCCTGCGCCCGGAGACCGCTCAGGGTATTTTCGTGAACTTCAACAATGTGGTCACTGCTTCTCGTAAGCGCCCGCCGTTCGGTATTGGCCAGATTGGTAAGTCGTTCCGTAACGAGATCACTCCCGGTAACTTTATTTTCCGTACTCGTGAGTTCGAGCAGATGGAAATTGAGTACTTTGTGCACCCGGATGACGCTGATAAGTACTTCAACGAGTGGGTTGAGGACTGCTGGAACTGGTTCGTTGACCTGGGTATCAACCCGGATAACATGCGCCGCTTCGACGTTCCTAAGGAGGAGCGTGCACACTACTCGGCTGGCACTATTGACGTTGAGTACCGCTTCGGCTTCCAGGGTTCGGAGTGGGGCGAGCTGATGGGCGTTGCGAACCGTACCGACTACGACCTGGGCGTGCACAATGAGCACTCCAACGCGAAGCTTGAGTACTTCGACCAGGCTACCGGTGAGCGTTACGTGCCGTACGTGATTGAGCCGTCCTTCGGCCTGACCCGCTCCATGATGGCGTTCCTCGTCGACGCATACGTCGAGGACGAGGCACCCAACACTAAGGGTGGCGTGGATAAGCGCGTCGTGCTGAAGCTTGACCCGCGCCTGGCACCGGTGAAGGCTGCTGTTCTGCCGCTGTCGAAGAAGGCTGAACTGTCTGAGCCGGCAACTAAGCTGGCGAATGAGCTGCGTGGCCTGTGGAACGTGGACTACGACGAGGCGGGCGCTATTGGCCGCCGTTACCGCCGCCAGGATGAGATCGGTACCCCGTTCTGCATTACCGTAGACTTCGATACCCTCGAGGATCAGGCTGTGACCATCCGCGAGCGCGACACCATGAACCAGGAGCGTGTGGCTCTGGATCAGGTGAAGTCCTACCTGGCTGCACGCCTGGCAGGCTAAAACTTTCATAACATGGTCGGCGGGTAGCCTCTTAGAGCGAAAGAGGCTACCCGCCGTCGTGTATTTGGGCTACCCTGGTTAGACTGATTGGCACGATTGAAGCGAGCGAAGGAAAGGTGCACGGATATGGCTGAACGCCTCAGCGAAAAATTTGAGATTCGCCCCTGGCAGGAGGGTGATGACCTTGCCCTGCTTGAGATTTGGAACTCTGCCCGCAATGAGGTTGAGGAGCGCCAGCGTGGCCTTTTCGGCCCGGATACGGACGCGCCGTTTAGCCGCACCCTGGTGGTGACTGTTTCTGGTGTGCCGGTGGCTGCGGGTACTGTGGTGGCTTCGCTGCTGCATCCGACGCGTCTATGGTCATACATTGAGGTGGCAGCTGATCACCGCCGTCAGGGTATTGGTACTGCCCTGCTGGATGCGTTGCGTGAGATTGCGGCGGCGCACGGCCAGACGACTGCTCTGCGCGTGAAGCTGTCGCCGTTTAGTGACGGTGAGGAGTTCGCGCAGGCTACTGGCATGAAGCTGATTCAGCGTTCCCGTATGGTGCGTGTGGAGCCGGGGGCGATTCCTCCGGTGTCGTTGCGTGAGGATGCTGACGGTAACGAGACTCAGGCGATTGAGGATTTGGCGACCGGTTCGGTTGAGCTGACAGCCGCGCTGTGGGATTTCTACCGCCGCGCCCACGAGTGGGATGTTCCCGCCGAGGTTGGTTTGGGCACGGTGAACCGCTACTTCCTTTCGGATGAGGTGCGTGCTTTTGGCGCCGTGGTGCTTCGTGACCATATTCGTGAGGCGGCTGCAGAGGGTAAGAAGGGCCCGATTGTTGCGTTTGCGGTGAGCTACCACCCCTTTGAGACTGACCCGGAGGCGGCGCTGGTGGATGAGAAGACCGCCACGGAACTGCTGCTGGGTTACGACTTCGATAATGAGGGCGCTGTGGAGGCGATTATGCAGGTGTTGTCCCTGCTGAGTGCTAAGTACCCGGTGCTGGTTGAGGTTGACGACGCCATGGAGGCGCTGGTTCAGGTGACCGACGTGCTGCTGCGTGCCGGTACTGCTTCGGTGGAGGGTGACCCGACCTATATTTACGTGACCGAGTAGGTTCGAGAGTAGATTCTCGAGTAGGTTCGTAGGTTGCCAAGTAGATTCTCGGTACTGAACCTGCTGGCTGACTCTTGCTGAAGGGGCGGGGGAGTGGAATGCTCCTCCGCCCCTCTCGCGTACCTGCGCCTCCTCACGGTTGCTGAGCTTGCACAGTGCTCCTGTACCCCCTCAGCTGAGTCCGGTTCTCGATTTGCCCCCGTATGCCACAATATAGGGGTGAATTCTGAAGCACCCCGTCTTACCCTTCCGCCCCTGAAACTGGGCAATCTGACCGTTGATACTCCCGTGGTTCTCGCCCCGATGGCTGGCGTGACCAATAAGGCTTTCCGCCGCCTCTGCAGTGAATATGGCGGCGGCCTGTACGTTACCGAAATGGTGACTGCGCGCGCCCTGGTGGAGCGTAAGCCCGAGTCCATGCGCATTATTGAGCATGACCCGGACGAGAAGATCCGCTCCATCCAGATTTACGGTGTGGACGCGGTCAACGTCGGTAAGGCTGTGCGCATGGTCGTTGAAGAGGACCGTGCCGACCACATTGACTTGAACTTTGGCTGCCCGGCTCCTAAGGTGACTCGCCGCGGTGGCGGTGCCGCTCTGCCCTGGAAGACTGACCTGTTCACTGCGATTGTGCAGACCGCGGTGAAGGAGGCGTCCCGCAACGATATTCCGCTGACTATTAAGATGCGTAAGGGCATCGACGATGACCATATTACGTTCTTGGAGTCCGCCAAGATCGCGCGTGATGCCGGTGTCGCGGCGATTGCCCTGCACGGTCGTACTGCGGCTCAGCATTATTCGGGTAAGGCTGACTGGGATTCTATTGCGCAGCTGCGTGAGCTGATTCCGGATGTGCCGATTCTGGGTAATGGCGATATTTTCTCCGCTGAGGATGCGGTGCGCATGGTTGAGCAGACCGGCGTGGATGGCGTGGTGATTGGTCGTGGCTGCCAGGGTCGCCCGTGGCTGTTTGGCGACCTGCAGAATGCGTTTGAGGGTTCGTCGGAGCGTATCCGACCGACCCTGACTGAGGTTTCGGACATGATTTACCGCCACGCAGAACTGCTGGTGGAAACCTTCGGCGATGAGACCCGAGGCCTGCGCGAGATCCGCAAGCACGTGGCGTGGTACTTCAAGGGCTACCCGGTCGGTGGCGAGCTGCGTGCGAAGATGGCCCAGGTGCCCGACCTGGCGACCTTCCGTGAGCTGATTGCTCAGCTGGACCACTCGATTGGTTACCCGGGTGCCGCCGTGGAGGGCTCGCGCGGTCGCGCCGGCAGCCCCAAGCAACCGCACCTGCCCGATGGCTGGCTGGATTCGCGCATCCTGGGGGATGCTGAGCGTCTGGGCCTGGCGGAGGCTGAGCTGGATATTTCCGGCGGCTAAACCCCTGTACTTGTGTGCCGCGGCGTGCTGTTTGCGCGTCGCGGCGCATCCTTTTTATGAGCCTGTTCGCGCGCTATGTTGCCGCTCCTGCAACGCCTGCAGAGGCTACCTGTTGACCCTCACCGTAGAATTGAGTTTATGGCTGGATTAATCCGCAAAGAAGACATTGACGAAGTCCGCGCCCGTACCGATATCCGCGAAATCATTGAAGGCTATGTGAGCCTCAAAAGCGCCGGTATAGGCACCTTCAAGGGGCTGTGCCCGTTCCACGACGAGCGCACGCCCTCCTTCAATGTGCGCCCGCAGGTCGGCTCGTACCACTGTTTTGGCTGCGGTGAATCCGGTGACGTGTACTCCTTCGTCATGGCGATGGAGCACACCAGTTTCGTTGAGACGGTGGAGCGTCTTGCCGCGCGCATCGGCTACACCCTGCACTATGAGGGCGGTAAGCCCGGCGACCGCTACGAGGCGGGTATGCGCCGCCGCTTGCTCGACGCGCACAAGATTGCCGCCGAGTTCTTCGAACGCAACCTCTACAGCGCTGATGCGCAGGAGGCGCAGCGCTTCCTCGGTGCCCGCGGCTTCGACCCCGCCGCAACCCGCAAGTTCGGTGTCGGCTACGCACCCCGCGGCTGGGACCACCTGCTCAAGCACCTTCGCTCCCAGGGCTTCACCGACGAGGAGCTGAAGGCGACCGGCATGTTCTCCGAGGGCAACCGCGGCCTGTACGACCGCTTCCGTGGCCGCATCATCTGGCCGATCCGCACCATTGCCGGTGAAACCATCGGCTTCGGTGCCCGCCGCCTCTTCGATGACGACCAGGGCCCCAAATACCTGAACACCCCCGAGACGCAGCTGTACAAGAAATCCCAGGTGCTCTACGGCATTGACCTGGCAAAACGCGATATGACCAAGACCAAGCAGGTCGTCATCGTGGAAGGCTACACGGACGTCATGGCGGCACACCTCGCCGGCATCACCACCGCCGTTGCCACCTGCGGCACCGCGTTCGGTCCCGGCCACATCAAGATGGTGCGCCGCATGATTACCGACGACGGCTCCGGCGGCGAAATCATCTTCACCTTCGACGGCGACGCCGCAGGCCAGAAAGCCGCCATGGCCGCCTTCCAGGAGGACCAGCGCTTCGTCGCGCAGACCTTTGTGGCGGTTGCCGAGAACGGCATGGACCCCTGCGACCTGCGCCTGCACAAGGGCGACGCCGCCGTGCGCTCCCTGATTGCTTCGCGCCGCCCGCTCTTCGAGTTTGCGATTGATTCGACCCTCGCCAAGTACGATTTGGCGACCCTTGAAGGCCGCGTGCTGGCGATGCGCGCTATCGCCCCGATTATTGCCGGCATTAAGGACCGCGACCTGCGCCCCGCCTACATGCGTAAGGTATCCGGTCAGCTCGGTCTGGAGCTCGACGAGATTCAGCGTGCCGTGGCGTACGCGCAGAACCACCCGAAGCTTTCTCGCTCCCAGCAGGCGGAGGCTCCCGCAGCCGCGCCGCGTTACGAGCGTCTGAATGAGGGGCCGCCGGGCACACCGGGATACGCGGGCGCTCAGGGTTACGCGGGCGCTCAGGGGGCAGTTCATGCTGACGCGCCCTACGACCCCGCCTACGATGCACCGCCCCCGGAAGATTACGCCGCACCCAGCGCCTACGCCGGGCAGAACGCTGCCGCGCACCCGCCGAGCAGCATTCAGCCCGCCGCACCCCAGCCGGAGGCGACCGCCCCCGCCGTCGAGGAGTTCCTCACCCCCGACCCGCGCGACCCGGTTGCCCGCCTCGAAAAGGCGGCGCTCGAGATTGCCCTGCAGCACCCCGAGCTCATCAGCGTGGAACAGTGGCGTAACCTCGCCACCGTGCAGTTCCGCTACCGCACCCATCGTGAGGTGGCCGCCGGTATCATTCATGCGGCAACCGTCATGGCGCCCACCCCCGGCATCGAATGGATCAACTGCGTGCGCTCCGGCGCTGTAGAGGGCGTACACCCCGCCATCGCGGAGCTCGCCGTCTCACCGCTACCGGTCAGCAGCGCTGAGCGTCTGCCCGGTTTTGTGACTGGTGCGCTCAACGCCCTATTCGAACAGCAAATCGCCCGCCAAAAATCCGACCTGATGATGCGCCTAGAGCAGCTCAGCGCAAACCCCGACGACGAAGAGTTCGAAGCGGTACAGCGTCAGCTCCTCGAACTGGAAATGCGCCGCCGCCAGCTCAGCGCACAGCGCGGCTAAGTACGGTTCTTCCGCTACGCCCCGGCAACCTGCCGAATGTCCTGTGTTCTGCAGGTTGCCGGGGAATACCGCGGGTTCGCCGGAGCCTGCACCACCCAATCCAGCCACACAACCCAAAGAGTGATGCACTTCACGGCATTTCAAGTTGCGGAGCCCAAACAGCCCCGGTATAGTTATTACTCGTTGCAAGGGAAACCAGCAACGAAAACAAAATAATCCCCCGTAGCTCAATTGGCAGAGCATTCGACTGTTAATCGAAGGGTTACTGGTTCGAGTCCAGTCGGGGGAGCCAAGCTGAAAGCCTCAGAACGAAGTTCTGAGGCTTTTCCATTTTCCCGACGGGACTCGAACGCAGTAACCACTGCGTTAGGTGCAGGCGCTGGGGCGCCCACACCTAACTTCGTCTGGTCGAGTCCAGTCGGGGGAGCAAATATAGCAAGAGCCCCGGAACGAAGTTCCGGGGCTCTTGCTATATACGTTCCTCTGGCTCGAACCAGTAACCCCTCGGGCTTACGCCCTCGGCGAGGCAAAGATTTTTGGTTCCTCGCGCGCTCGGAAAATCTTCGCCTCGCTAGTTCGAGTCCAGTCGGAACGTTCCCTCTAAGTCGTGAACCAGTAACCACTCCGCCCTACGCAGGCGCTGGGGCGCTCCCTCCAGGCCCTCGGGCTTGCGCCCTCGGCGGGGTAACGGTTTTTACTTCCTCTCGCGCTCGGAAAATCTTCGCCTCGCTGGTTCGAGTCCAGTCGGAACGTTCTCTCCAAAGCCGTGAACTAGTAACCCCTCGGGCTTACGCCCCCGGCGAGGCAAAGATACTTCACCCTGCAAAAATGTGAAGTCTAACGCACAGGAAAGTTCCCCACCCACATCAACCACACGCCCACTCGGCGCGTAGCGGGGGAGCGGCGCATCGGCATCCTCTTACGCCTACTCCAGAGCAAATCCACAGGCGCAACCAAACCCAGAAAGCTACGCCTGCAGCTCAATGTAGCCTCCAGAAAGTCGAAAATACCTGAAGAGATAGCGCAAACCCCCACCCAAACGGTCACGCGGAGGTATCATAAGGGGCTAAACTATAGGAGGTGGAGTGCGAAAAAGAAGCCTCCAAAAACACGTCACGGAGAGGTGGTCATGACCACTACTACTAATCCCAAGGCACCCAAGCGTTTCTTTGCTGGCATCAGCGGGATTAAGTCCGGCGTCGCGAACATCATCGACGCTGGCAAAACCTTCAAGACCCTCGGACCCAGCCAGGTCAAGGACGAAATCCAGATTGCAAAGCACGAGCTGAAGACCAAGGGCATCGCCGTTGGTAAGGGTGCGGCCTTCTTCGGCGTCGCAGCAGTCTTCGGTCTGTTCCTGATCATTGCGCTGGTCGCCGCAGCAATCCTCGGCCTCGGCACCGTCATGCCCTACTGGGCATCCGCGCTGGTCTTCGCCCTCATCTTCCTCATCGTCCTGGCAATCTGCGCCCTGGTCGGTCTGAAGAAGGTCAAGGCACAGCTGCCGTTCAAGCCCGAATCCGCAATCTTCGGTCTGCTCTTCGACCTCGGCGTACTCAAGGAAGGTACCGCCATGTCCGCTGAGCGCCTGAAGAAGGAACAGGCAGAGCGTGCAGAGCAGAAGGCTAAGGAAGCTGAAGAAGCAGCAGAACGCGCACGTCAGGAAGCTGAAGAGCGCAAGGCACGCGGCGAGGAAGAGCCCAAGCCGCCGACCTTCGAAGAGCTCAAGCAGCGCACCGCAGAGCGTCGCCAGCACCTGGCAGCCCTGCGCGACGACCTGCAGTCCTACACCGGCGACGTTCAGAACAACACCCAGCAGGCTCTGGACGCTCTCAAGGCAGTTCCCTCCGAGGTTGCTGCAGGTGCAGCAGCTACCGGCCGCGGCCTGGCAGAGAATGTGCGCAAGCCCGAGGTTCTGCAGGCACGCTGGAAGTCCTTCGCAGCACTGGGCGCATCCATTGCAACCGTCCTGCACTTCCTGAACCGCCTGGTACGCCGCTAAACCCGGTACACCATAAACCCAGTCGCCGCTAAAGCCGGCGCATAGGTTTAACGCCAAGCGTCCAAACGCCCCGATACTTGTATCGGGGCGTTTGTGCGTCTACAGGCAGGTTGCCGACTTCTGTCTCAACGTGAGGTTTAGAGGTAACTCCCAGCCAAAACCCTCCCTCTACGAGTCGGAGAAGGACGCAGCTCACAGGTAGAATAGACAAGTGCTGTACGTACTGGATCCACCCGGTGCACGCGGCAGACAGAGGTAGAAGCGGCGCGCCGTCGCACCCGAAACCCCCAAAGTCACCGACACACTACACCCCGATGAGGAGCCCCGTCATGGAACAGGCAAAGACGATTCTGATTGGCGCAGAAACCTACCCGCCGGACATCAACGGTGCAGCGCAATTCGGTCACCGCCTCGCCACCTCCATGCTCAAGCGAGGCCACTCCGTGCACGTAGTCGCCGCCAGCCCCATCCCCGGCCCCAGCTACCGCACCGAAGTAGAGGGCGGCATCGTGGAGCACCGCCTGCGCTCGCACCTGCCCCCGACCCACGAGACGAACCGCATCTGCGTTCCCTGGGAGATCTGGTCCGAGGTCGGCGCAATCCTTGACGAGGTTCGCCCGGACGTGGTGCACGTGCAGTGCCACTACATTATTGGCCGCGCCCTCATCTTCCAGGCGAAGCGCCGCGGTATCCGCGTTATCGCAACGAACCACTTCATGCCGGCGAACCTTGACCCGTTCCTGCCCTTCCCCGCTCCCGTGAAGCGCGTGATTGAGAAGGTCACCTGGAAGGACATGCGTTTCTGCTTCTCCAAGACTGCGGTCGTTACCACCCCCACCCAGATTGGTGCGGATGCGATGCGCGACCTGGGCCATTTTGACCGCCCCGTCATGCCGGTTTCTAACGGTATTGAGATCAGCGACTACGAGCTGGCTGAGGGAGCAGACGCCGGCAAGGTTCCCGGTGAGCTACGTATTGCCTTTGTGGGTCGCCTTGCCGAAGAGAAGAACGTGGACGTGCTCATTGAGGCGCTCTCCCTGCTGCCCGATACCCTCGAGCACGTGGTGCTGGATATTGCCGGTGGCGGTGAGCTGCGTGAGGCTCTCGAGCAGAAGGCGCACGATTGCGGTGTGTCCGACCGCGTGATTTTCCGTGGCTTCGTTCCCGATGAGCATCTGCCCGAGGTGTACCAGATGGCTGACGTGTTCTGCCAGCCCGGTACCGCCGAGCTGCAGTCCCTGGTTTCCCTGGAGGCGATGAGCGCCTCCACCCCCGTGGTGCTTGCGAATGCGCTGGCTCTGCCGCACCTGGTGGAGGACGGTGTGAACGGCTACCTCTTCGAACCCAATAACGCTCAGGATTTGGCGAAAAAGCTGGAGGCTGTGCTCTCCCTGCCCGCTGCTGAGCGCGAGCAGATGGGCCGCGAGTCCCGCCGCATCGTGGGCTTCCACAGTGCTGAGAACACCTGGCGCACCTTCGAGGAACTTTACGTGAGCGATGCTCCGTACCAGCGTTACCTGGATTCGCGCCGCTAAGCTTCTCTAGGTTCTGAGCGTTGAGTATGAGAGAGCGTTTTTCGTTCTCAGTCGCCGTTCAGGTACTCTAGAGGATGGTGCAGGCGCCCATTGCGCGCCGTCACTGCACCGGATGGGGAGTTAGCTCAGCCGGTTAGAGCAGGGGACTCATAATCCCTTGGTCGCGGGTTCGAGCCCCGCACTCCCTACGGCCCCGCCCGTCGACTTCACCCACTTGTCGGCGGGCGGGGCTTTTTCGTGCTCTTTTGTCGTGCACTCAGGGTGCCTATTTTTGTTCATGGAATGCATCAACGGTGATGAAAATGAGTAAATGACGAACGAAGACGCACCATAGCGTTCAATACGGTAGGGTTGAAGAGTCTTGTCACGAAAGACAGTGTGATGCCGCCGGTAGATGCCGATTCAGCCGGTAGGTGTTGCATCCACACACCATACGAGAGGATCTCAATGTCGGAGAACACTCCCAACAACCCGTCGCAGGGTGCAGCCGGCGGCTACGGCTACGATGCTGGCGCGCATCCCGCGCAGGATGCTTCGCTTCCGGGTCAGGCTGCTCAGCCGGGTAATGCAGCTCAGGCTGCCCAGCCGAGCCAGCCCGTGCAGCCGAGCCAGCAGGGTAATGTTGCTCAGCCTGCCGCACCGGTAGCACCGCAGCAGCCTGTTCAGCCTCAGCAGGCACCCCAGCCCGCTCAGGCAAACGCTAATGCACAGCCGAATTCTGAGGCTCAGGCAACCCCCGCACAGCCCGGTCAGCCCGCCGCCGCACCCCAGCCCGGTACTGCTCAGCCTGGGGCCGCGCAGCCCGGTCAGCCCGGCCAGGCAACCTATGCGCCGAGCGCACCGCATCCGGCGGTGAAGGCGCTGGGTGCTACCTGGAACGCGTTCCTGGACGTTTTCTCCAGCAACCCGGCAACCGCGCACGCTCGTATCTCTTCCGCAGGTGCGTGGGGTTGGATTGTTCCCACGACTCTGCAGGCGCTGGCGGGCGCGTTCTTCTTCAGCCGGCTGGTAATTCTGGCGGCGGTTGTCATGATGTCCATGTTGGGATACATGTTTGGTGGCCGAAGTGGTGCCGCCTACGGTGGTGCCTACGCCGCACAGGCTGTGCCGACCGGACGCATGATTCTGGCGTACGTGCTGATGGCTCTCGCCATCTTTGGTGTGCAGGTTCTGCGCGGTGTGCAGCTGCAGCTGACCGCGCGCATTGGCAAGGCTCCGGCATCCTTCACCGCGAGCATGCACGCGGTGTCGGTGTCTTCTTTGGCGCTGATTCCTTCGTTCCTGGTGCTGAACCTGCTCATCTTCTTCTTGAGCCTCACCCGTAGCGGTGGCGGGGCGTTCTTCCTGACCATGCTCATGGGCCTGGTGCTTGCTTTCGCCGTGTTCTCGGGCGAGGCGCTCACCTACCTGGGTCTGAACCGTCTGGGCCGCTTCGCGAAGTCCCCGATTATCATGCACGCGGCGCTGAGCACTGCTTGGGTTTTTGCCTCCATGATTGTTTACTACGTGGCTATTCGCCTGATGGGAGCCTAGTATGCACGCAATGACTCACGCCCCGAGTGCACCGGCTCGTCAGCGCTGGATGTTCCTGGCGGTTCTGCTGACCATTGCCGCCCTGATTCTGAGCGCCTGCGGTGCGAAGATTGAGACTCAGCTGGGCCTTGAGAGTGCCGAGAAGGGCACCCGTACCATGCAGGTTTCCTTTAACCTCAAGGACAACAAGGACAAGATTAAGGGCGGTTCGGAGGCTCTGGATGCGTCCGTGCGTAAGCACCTGCCCGAGGGCCTGGAATACGGTGGTATTCAGTCTGAGGGTGACAAGGCACGTGCGACCTTCACCATTCCCTTCTCCTCTGTGGATGAGTACCGTAACAAGGTTGCTTCTATCCTGAAGGCTGCTGGTTCCAAGACCGAGCCTACCGTCACTATTCTCAATACCGAGCAGGGCCTGGTGCAGGGTATCCAGGTGAAGGAAAACTTCAGCTCGAAGGAGCTGCTGGATTGGGTCCCCGAAGCTCTTGTTGTTGATGGCGTGATTGAATCCTCCAACAAGAACAGTGTGTTCAACAGCAGCGGCAGCGAAACCACTGTGAAGTTTGGCGAGAAGGAAGTAAAGAATTCCGGCGGTTCCACTATCTCTGCGAAGGACGTGCAGGACCGTGGATTCAAGGCGATGGTTCTTGAGCTTCAGGAAAAGGACGGTGGCTACTCTGCTACTGCCTCCTTCGTAGCGAAGGACATCATGAACTCGGAGACCGCTGCTGCGATCGACGCCTACCTGAACCAGGTCAAGCCTGAAGGCTCCGAGCTGAAGAAGGGTCTGGAGTCTTCCCAGGCAACCTACATGGCTCCATCTGCTTCTACCAGTGCGGCGAAGGAAGAAGTGGGTCGTACCCTGACCTTCAGCGCATCCTCCCTGGACGACCTGAACACTAAGCTGAAGAAGCTGCTGGGTGCAGGTACCACCGATTTGAGCTACACCCGAGAGGTCAAGGAAGAGTCGAAGACCTTCTATGTGCGTAAGACCATGAAGGGCGTGCTGGACTGCTCGCTGCTGTGTTCTCCGGAAGGCAACGGCCTGGAAGTCATCCTGAAGGACAGCTCCGGCCACAGCTATCAGGTTGATAACACCGGCAACTCTGGCTCTTCCTCTTCGAAGAGCGTCCTTCACCTGAGCCGTTACCTTTCGCAGCAGGTGGCTATGAAGGGCATGAAGGTGGCTACTTCCCTGGGCCTGGACGGTTCCATGGAGGCACGTTTCCTCTACTCCTTCCCGAGCTCTGACGTAGCTGGTGCAGAAGAGGCTCTGAAGAATGCTTTTGCTGGTGGTAGCAATGACGAGACTGAGGTCCGCCAGGACGGCGACGCCACCATCGTGAGCGTGAAGGTTCGCGGTAAAGACGAAGCTGAGTTCAACCAGCGACTGAATGAATACCTGCCCGAATCGAAGGTGACCGTCACCCGCTCCGGTGGCTACCACCCCTTCGGCAGTGACTACACTCTGAAGCCGGATATTAAGCTCGTTCAGAAGCTGGGTAACTACTACCGTGTTCCTTACGAACTCACTTTCAAGGCACCGACCTTCTCCTCGCTGGACCAGCAGAAGGTGAACACCCTCAACTATGATTTGGCGCGTGCCGGTGTGCAGTTCACCGTCAATGGTGGCGAGCTGAGCGTCAAGAGTGAGAACGGTGTGTTTAGCGGTAACGCGTTGACTATTCCGGTGTCCGGTCTGAGCATGACTGACGTAATCGTGGATGCGGTTATTGTGGGTCTGCTACTGCTCATCCTGATTCTGCTCTTCCTGTTCCGCAAGAAGATTGCGGCGGCTCGTGCGAAGGGCCGTGAGCGTCGTGCCGCTTCGGCTGCGGCACTGGGCGCGGCGGCGGGTGTTGCGACCGGTTACGGCGCAACCCAGGCTGACGCGCAGAACGGCTACCAGGCACAGGGCGAGGGCGGCTACGCTGCTCAGAATGGCTATGCCGCTCAGCCCGGTTACCAGGCACAGGGGGGCTACCCGGCGCAGAACACCGCCTACGCTGCGGGTGATGATTCGCCGACTCAGGTGTTCACCCCGCAACACGGCCTGAACTACGGCGAGAACGAACCGACCAAGGCAATGCCCGCGTATATCCCTCCGACTGAGCAGCCCGCTCAGCCGGTTCAGCCCGGTCAGACTGCTCAGCAGCCTGCACAGCCCAACCAGCCTGTACAGCCTGTACAGCCTGTACAGCCGAACCAGTTCGGTGCTGATGACGGTGACGTCCTCCAGTAAGTAGCTGCCTCTAGCACCTACGCTAGTGGGCACAACTTAGGCTGGCTCCTGTGGCCCGTTGCCTCCTTCCCCGGAGGTGACGGGCCACAGCTGTATCTGGTTCGGCTCATACTCGGCGCTAATACCCGCGCCTAATATCCGCCCGGCACGGGTAGCAGAATGCTAGGTTTCTTCGACCCCAGCAGGCTCATGGGGTTGATATACTCTGCTTCCTTGCCGCTGCCGTCCCCGCGGGCGCCTCCCTGGCGTACGCCCCAGTACAGGCACGGGGTGGAGCATCGCCGGTAGGAGCGCTCGCTGTTGCCGCTCGCCGTGACGGCGACGGTACCGATGACATCACCGGCTGTAACCGTGGTGCCGACCGGGAGCGTTTCATCCATAGGTTCGAAGGTGCTGCGCCGCCCATCCGGATGCGCAATGACCAACACTTTGCGGTTGACGACCGTGCCGCTGAAAACCACTTTTCCCGGTGCCGGTGCGTAGACGCGCCGGTCGTTCTCGGGTACGGCAAGGTCTACGCCGCGGTGCCCCGCGCTCCAGCGTTGGGCGGGCTTCTCAAAGGGGCGGATCACCCGCGGCCTGGATTCGGCGGTGGGGGAGCGGTAGCGTAGTCGGCTCGCGGTGAGCTCAACGGTGTGGGGAAGGTGCGCGCTGCTGGGAGCTTGCGCACTTGAGGTGGCGCTGTCTGTAACACCTGCCCAATCAGTAAAACCAGCCCCGCCTGGAAAACTGAGCCAGCCTGAATAACTCTGACTGCCCGAATAGCCCTGCCCACCCATGTAGCCCTGCCCACCCGCGCTCACAAGTGCACCCAGCAGGCAGCACGCCATCAGCATTGCGCGCCGTAGCGTTGTCGCTAATGTCTTCATGTTCTGCTTCATCCTCTGATCACATCACGAATCGCCCCGCCCCGCAGCGCCCCACGAAAAATTGTGGATAACCCCGCCGTTTCCGCCTTAAAATCCTTTATCCACAGTGCCCCTACACACACCCGCCGCGCTTAACCCCAATCCGGCGGATTAATCGCGGAATATACGGTACAATGTCGTATTGCAGTGTGCCTGCGCGGGTATTCTCCCTCTGTGAGGGGGCCGCACAGCTTCACTGACGACGCGCGGCGTGAGCGGCATCCTCAAACGGGGAGCCGATAAGGGACCTTCGGTCCACCCACACGGGGTGGTTAGGGCCTGAGCTGAACGGGTAACCGTGAACGCTAACCGCCGCCAGGAAAAACTGATAACTACTATGCGCGCGTTGGGCTAGCCCGAATGGGAGGTCCGCGCGGCACCAAAAAGGAGACGACATGCCCGTCGTAACTATGCGTGAAATGCTGGACTCCGGCGTTCACTTCGGTCACCAGACCCGCCGTTGGAACCCCAAGATGAAGCGTTTCATCCTGACCGAGCGCAACGGCATCTACATCATCGACCTGCAGCAGTCCCTCGCCTTCATCGACAAGGCATACGAGGCTGTTAAGTCGACCGTCGCACACGGTGGCAACATCCTGTTCGTGGGTACCAAGAAGCAGGCTCAGGAAGTTATCGCTGAGCAGGCAACCCGCGTGAACATGCCCTACGTGAACCACCGCTGGCTCGGTGGTATGCTGACCAACTTCAGCACCATCTCCAAGAGCATTGAGCGCATGAAGGAACTCGAGCAGATTGACTTCGACGATGTAGCAGGTTCTCGCTACACCAAGAAGGAACTGCTCCTCATGCGTCGCGAGTTCGAGAAGCTCGAGAAGACCCTCGGCGGTATCCGTAACCTGTCCAAGGTTCCCTCCCTCCTGTGGGTTGTTGACACCAAGAAGGAGCACCTGGCAGTTAACGAGGCTCAGAAGCTGGGCATCCCCGTTGTTGCTATCCTCGACACCAACTGCGACCCCGACGAGGTTGCTTTCCCGATCCCCGGTAACGACGACGCTATCCGCTCCGTCAACCTGCTCACCCGCGTGATTGCTGACGCAGTGGCAGCCGGCCTGATCGAGCGCAACGCTAAGAAGAACGGCAAGGCTGAAGCAGCTGAGGAGCCCATGGCAGCTTGGGAGCGCGAGCTCCTGGAGCAGCACGAGGCTGCACAGGCTGAAGAGGCTGCTAAGTAAGCTTTCTTAGCCCACTAAGCTTTATGCTTTGTGGCCCCCGCCTGCGGGGACCACGTTCGGACGGCGCCCGCCCTGACCTGGGCGCGGCGCCGTCCGCCATTTGTACCACCGGGATGTCATCCCGATTTATTACAGCAACACAAGGAGTTCACAATGGCGAACTACACCGCAGCAGACATCAAGGCACTGCGCGAGAAGACCGGCGCAGGTATGCTCGACGTCAAGAAGGCTCTGGACGAGGCTAACGGCGACCAGCAGAAGGCTGCCGAGATCATCCGCGTTAAGGGTCTGAAGGGCATCACCAAGCGCGAGGGTCGCGCAACCGCTGAGGGCCTGGTAGCTGCACGCGTTGAGAACGGCGTTGGCTACATGATCGAGGTCAACTCTGAGACCGACTTCGTGGCAAAGTCCGACCCCTTCATCGCTTTCGGCCAGAACGTGCTCGAGGCTGCTATTGCTGCTGACGCTTCCACCCTGGAAGAGCTGCAGGCTGCATCCTACGAGGGCAAGACCGTTGAGGAGCTGACCACCGACGCTGGTGCACTGCTCGGCGAGAAGATTGTTGTCCGCCGCGTTGCACGCGTTGAGGGTGAGAACGTTGCAGTTTACCTGCACAAGACCTCCAAGGATCTGCCCGCACAGGTTGGCGTTCTGCTGGCTGTCTCCGGTGAGAACACCGACGAGATTGCACACGACGTTGCAGTGCACATTGCTGCAATGAGCCCCAAGTACCTGGATTCCGAGTCCATCCCCGCAGACCAGATCGAGACCGAGAAGCGCGTTGCTCGCGAGACCGCAATCGCTGAGGGCAAGCCCGAGAAGATTCTGGACAAGATCGTTGAGGGTCGCCTGAAGGGCTTCTTCAAGGAGAACACCCTGCTGGATCAGGACTTCGCAAAGGACTCCAAGAAGTCTGTTGCACAGGTTCTGTCCGAGGCTGGCGCAACCGCAACCGCATTCGCACGTTTCCGCGTGGGTGCATAAGGACTCGCTGCAGTTCTACCCTCCCGTATTACGGGTTCCCGGTAAGGGAAATCGTATGAGGTTGGGATTATAGCCTGAAGCCGGGTAGTCACCACTGGTGGCTACCCGGCTTTGCTGTATCCTTGATAAGGACTAGGCGGCAGGAGCCCGCCCAAATCACCCATAACAATCCCTAGGTAAGCCACTGGAGGAACCATGACTGAAGCGAATCCCCGCCCGATGCACCGTGACGAGACCGGCCGCCGCCGCGTCCTGCTCAAGCTTTCCGGTGAGGTTTTTGGTGGCGGTGAAGTTGGCATTTCGACCGAGGTCGTGCGCAGCATCGCTAAGCAGATTGCCGCAACCGTTGGCGAAGTTGAGACCTCCATCGTGATTGGTGGCGGCAACTTCTTCCGTGGCGCTGAGCTTTCTCAGGCGGGTATGGACCGCTCTCGTGCAGACTACATGGGTATGCTCGGTACCGTCATGAACTCCCTGGCTCTGCAGGACTTCCTGGAGCAGGAGGGCATTGACACCCGCGTTCAGTCGGCTATCACCATGCCGCAGGTTGCTGAGACTTACATTCCTCGCCGCGCGATTCGCCACATGCAGAAGGACCGCGTCGTGATTTTCGGTGCTGGTGCGGGTCTGCCCTACTTCTCCACCGACACTGTGGCTGCTCAGCGCGCCCTGGAAATCCACGCAGATGAGGTTCTGGTGGCTAAGAACGGCGTGGACGGCATCTACACTGCTGACCCGAACAAGGACCCCAACGCTGAGCGCCTGTACAACCTCACCTACGATGAGGCAATGCAGCGCAACATCCGCGTGCTGGATCAGACCGCGTTCTCCCTGTGCCGTGACAACAACGTGACCATGCGCGTGTTCGGCATGCAGGGTGAGGGTAACGTGACCCGCGCGATTCTGGGCGAGAAGATGGGTACCCTCGTTACTCGCTAACGCCTAATTTTCTAGGCCGGGGCATGTTTGATGCCCCTCTGATTGTGACCGTGCTCGATAGCGCGGACTTATTCTGGACGGTACCGCGCGGGTAAGCGCTAAAACTCGCTTATGCCCGCCGGTACCGTCTAGACTTATATCAAATACGACGTTCTGCCTCTTTCCCATCGACTTCGCGGTATCCGTAAGGTTTTCGCCTCGGATGCGCCGCGAACCGGTAGGGAAATCATGAAGGCTGAACGCGCACCCACCGACAATTCTGGTACCCCAGAATACCGACAAAGGAGATCCTTTCGTGATCGAAGAAATCCTTGCCGAAGCCGGCGAGAAGATGGAAAAGACCATCGAAGCAACCAAAACTGAGTTCGCTAAGGTCCGCACCGGTCGTGTGAACCCCGCAATCTTCAGCGGCCTGACCGCCGACTACTACGGTGCACCGACCCCGCTGCAGCAGCTGGTGTCCTTCAACGTTGAGGACGCACGTACCGTCAAGATCGTTCCCTTCGACGTGACCGCACTGGCGGCTATTGAGAAGGCTCTGCGTGACTCTGACCTGGGTGTTAACCCCAGCAACGACGGTGCAGCTATCCGCGTTGTCATGCCCGAAATGACCGCTGAGCGCCGTAAGGAATACACCAAGCTCGTCAACCACAAGGCTGAAGAGGCTCGTATCTCCATCCGTAACGTTCGCCGCCACGCTAAGACCGCTATTGACAAGCTGGTCAAGGACAGCGAAATCGGTGAAGACGAAGGCGCACGTGCTGAGAAGGAACTGGACGCACAGACCAAGAAGCACATCGACCAGGTCGACGCACTGTACAAGCACAAGGAAGCTGAACTGCTCGAGGTCTAAACCCTAATGAGTACACGCAAAGAAGCGAAAGAAGAGAGAGGCGCGCCGCCTGCTCCACAGCCGAGCCCGCAGACCGCTGCAACGCCGGTGAAGTCGCGCAGCGCCAAAGCTGGCCGTAACCTGCCCGCCGCCATTAGTGTGGGCGTTGGTTTCGGCGTGCTATTGGTGCTGGGCCTGATTTACCAGCCGGTTTTTGTTGCGATCGCTACCGGCGCGGCAGCTTTGGGCGCCTGGGAAATTGGGCACGTGCTCAACACCCGCCGCGGCTACGGCATCCCGGAATACCTGCTGGGTGCCCTGTCTGGCGCAATTGTGGTGGTGTCCTACCTGTTCGGTTTTACCGGGCTGGGCATCGCCCTGGCGGTGAGCCTGCTGGCGCTGCTGCTCTCTTCTGCTCTCGTGCGTGCTGACCGTCAGGTCTCACTGGGTAAGTCTTTGAGCGGTAGCGCCCTGGCTCTGCTGTGGGTGCCGCTGATGCTGGGTATTGCCATGGTCTACTTCCAGACGGACCACGGCGAGCGCGGCATCCTCATGATTCTGCTGATGGCAATCTGCAATGACACGTTCGGCTTTATTGCCGGTGTGAATTGGGGTAAGCACCCGATGGCGCCGAAGATCTCCCCGAAGAAAAGCTGGGAGGGTCTGGCTGGTTCCTTCGTCGGCTCGGCAGTTGTTGGCGCTATCGCCTTGGCGGTCATGGGTTCGCCCTGGTATTGGGCTATTCCGCTGGCGGCGGTCATGGTGGTCGCTTCGACTGCCGGTGACCTGGTCGAGTCCGTGTTCAAACGCCGTATGGGTGTGAAGGACATGTCGAATATTCTGCCCGGTCACGGCGGCATGATGGATCGCCTGGACTCGATCCTTTTCGCTGCGGCGGCTGGCTGCCTGATTTTCCGGTTTATTATGCCGCTCTAAAGCTTCAAGCTTTATCGCTTATGGAGGCGGGGCGTTTCTTCCCACGAATGGGGGAGGGGCGCCCCGCCTTTGCTGTGCCCGCTTTCGCTGTACCCGGTGAATAGAGGCGTAAAAGGCTATATCTAAGACGCCGCCCGCCCACCTTGCACCAGGTAGCCTGCGCATTGGTATTCTTAAAGTTCAATCGTCGAGAGGAGCCCACCTTGGCAAGCACCACCCACGGAGGCGGATTTGCCCGTGCAGCAGAAACCGAACCCGGCTACAAGCGCAGTGAAGTAGACCGCCTGTTCACCCGCCTCGCCGAGGACTACGAGAAGCTCAGCGGAGCCGCCGAACTGCCCGAAGACCTCTACACCTCCCGACGAATCCGCCAGGTCGTCTTCCGCGAAGAACCCGGCGGCTACCAGCTGGATGTGGTCGACCGCGCCCTCGAAAAGATTGAGGAACGCTTCGCCAAGCTCGAACGCAGCCGCTACATTGAGGCGTACGGCCTGGACAACTGGGAACGCTCCCTCGTAGAGACCGGCGAGCTGCTCGCAGGCCGCCTGGAACGCCCCGCCGGTGAGCGTTTCCGCCGCCCCAGCAAGCGCCGCCACATGGGCTACTTCGTCGGCGACGTGGACGCCATCTGCGACCGCGTGTACGCCCAGCTCAACAGCGAGGAGCCGCTGGACCCCTCCGTGGTGCGCCACGCAAAGTTCCGCCCCGCCTCGGGCACCGTCAGCTACGAGGAATCCCAGGTGGACGCTTTCCTGGACCGCTGCATTGAGCTGTTGCAGGATCTGCTCTAAAACGTGAAGTGTTGAATTCCCCGCCCCGTATGACAGGGTGGGGGATTCTTCTGCGCTGAGGTTTTCTATGTAGCGGCTTCTGCGCCGAGGCGAGGCTACACGCCCGGATACACCCGCGAGCTCATGAGACACTAGAACCATGAAGTTTGGATCCTCAGCACGCGTCGGCGGCAGCCGCGACCGCCTCACCGACGCCCTCACAGAACTCACCCGCGCACCGCAGCGCGTCACCCTCCTCGGCTCAACCGGCTCCATCGGCACCCAAGCTATGGAAGTCATCGACCACCTCGCCGCACTCAAAGGCACCAGCGCCTCCGACGCCGACGCACCGCTGAAAGTCGTCGCCCTCTCCGCAGGCTCCCGATCCCTCGAACTGCTCGCACGCCAGGCAGTGCACGTGCGCGCCGAACTGGTCGCCACCAGCGGCACCGCCGCCGACGCGCAGCGCCTCCGCGAACT
Organism: Rothia sp. HMSC072B04; assembly: GCF_001813725.1. NCBI lineage: Bacteria > Bacillati > Actinomycetota > Actinomycetes > Micrococcales > Micrococcaceae > Rothia > Rothia sp. HMSC072B04. The sequence continues at coordinate 33,761 of NZ_KV813797.1, forward strand.
CATCGAAGCGGCTGCCTCCGAAGCAGGCGTCACCGGCTACACCCCGCAGATCGCCCACGGCGCCGAAGCCTCCGTACAGGCGGCAGCACATCCGGCAGACACCGTCCTCAACGGCATCACCGGCTCCATCGGCCTGGAACCGACCCTCACCGCCCTCAACAGCGGCTACCGAGTGGCACTGGCCAACAAGGAATCCCTCATCGCAGGCGGCCCGCTCGTACGCGCCGCCGTCGACGCATCCCCCCTGAACACCCCCATGGTGCCCGTCGACTCCGAACACTCCGCCCTCGCGCAGGCGCTCGCCTCCGGAACCGACGCAGAAATCGACCGACTCATCCTCACCGCATCGGGCGGCCCGTTCCGCGGCTACAAGCGTGAACAGCTGCACGACGTGACCCCCGCGCAGGCGCTCGCACACCCCACCTGGGACATGGGCCTGGTCGTCACCACCAACTCGGCAACCATGGTCAACAAGGCGCTCGAAGTGCTTGAGGCACACCACCTGTTCGGCGTGGACCTGGACCGTATTGACGTGGCGGTTCACCCGCAGTCCATCGTGCATTCCATGGTGCAGTTCGTGGACGGATCGACCATTGCGCAGGCGTCCCCGCCGAGCATGGTTCTGCCCATCGCGCTGGGTCTGACCTGGCCGCACCGAATCCCCGGTGCCGTGCCTGCTTGTGACTGGTCGAAGGCTGCATCCTGGACTTTTGAGCCGCTGGACGAGGAAGCATTCCCCGCCGTGCGCATGATCAAGGACGCCGGTAAGGTCGGCGGCACGCACCCGGCAGTGTTCAACGCCGCCAATGAGGAAGCCGTCGCTGCATTCCATGCAGGGGCGATTCGCTTTACCGACATTGTCGATTCGGTGGCGCGTGTGCTGGAGGAGCACACCGGCAGCGCTGAGGCTGTTTCTGACGCTGATTTGACGCTGGAGGCTGTGCTGAATGCAGAGCGTTGGGCTCGCGTTCGCGCGAATGAGCTGCTGGGTATGACCGGCAACTAACCGGTTCTGAGGCGGTATTCGCATTTCTATGGGATGCGGCCGGTGCGGACCTTCCTACGCTCCTACAGGGGAACCCACCCTCTCGGGTGCTCCGCTCTTCCTTGCTTCGCTGCGGAGAGCACCCGAGAGGGTACCCTGATGTCGCTTCCGGAAGGTGCACCGGCTCGCTCTGATAGTGCTTGGGCGCGCGGAGGGGCGGTGTCGTCCGAAAGTGACATCAGGGTGCCCGAAGCGAAGCGAGGGCGGGTGCCCCTGTAGGAACGAGGACGAACGCCGCCCCTCCAGTCGTATCCCGGAGGAAATATGCGGCGTGACTCCCCATAATTGATAAAACGTTGCCGTTAGTTCTGAATAAAATTACCCTTACGAGAAAAAATCTATTGACTTGGGTGTTTGAAACTATCTATAATCCTAGAACAGTGTTCAGTAAGTTGTTGTTGCTAAAGTTCTGTATCTTCGAATTTCCATGCTAAATGGATTATCTAACAAGGAGGACTATGATGTCTCTGAAGAAGGTTTTGGCAAGTGCTGCTGTGCTTGCCGCGAGTGCTGGCAGCATCGTTGCTGTTGCCCCGGCAGCTCAGGCTACTGACTATCCGGGTGTTTGGAATTGCCCTGCTAGCCACGTCTGCATCTGGGAGCATTCCGATTTCCGTGGTGTCAAGGACACTATTAGCGGTTACTACTCGTACGCCAATGTTTCTGAGTATATGCATGACCGTGGTTCCTCGTGGATGAATGCGAACTACTACCGTAGTGAATGGCTTGGTGATTGGTCTCATGGACGTATGATCCATGGTTCTCACCTTCCTCCTCAGTACCGTGGTACTAACCTGGTCCACGATAACTTTAATGACCGTGTTGACTTTGTTATGTGGGGATAAAAAATGAAAAAGCTATGGGCCCCCGGCGTTATCCTCTCTGTCGGATTTCTTCTTGCGGGTTGCGCTGGGGGCACTAGCTCAACGCAAGCAAATCCGTCTTCAGATGCTCAACAAAATATTTCTGCCGCTGCCAGTGTTGACACACAGGCTACTGAAAAAGTGGATTCAATGATTTCCACTTCTGATAATGTTGAGCGCGCTTATCAGCGTCTTGCATCAGAATGTATGGTATCCAAGGGTTACCCTGACAGGAAGACCTATTACATGGTCGAAACGTTTCCTGTGAGGAGCTTGCTTTCTCCGCAGCCTCTAAGCGTGGAATATGCTAGAAATTCTGGCTATCCCAGCCCTACCCCTCCGTCTCGTTATGCTTCTTTGGAAGGCTCGATAAACATGACAGAGCAAGAAGGAAAAGCATATTACGGAGATAACGGAAAGGGCGGCTGTCGAGAAGAAGCTGAGCTGAAACTATATGGCTCTGAAACTTTGGCAGGGACGCAGGAAGAAGTTACCAAAAAACTGCTGCCCTACATTCGTGTTTCTGTATCTGACGGAGCATACTCGTCGCTGGACGATGAATGGGCACGTTGTATGGCTGAGCGTGGATACACCTATTCAAGTTCAGATATTGCATATGACGCTGTTCGGGGAACGCCCACTGAACAGCAAACTGCGATTGATGATGCAACGTGTCGCGAAAAAATTAACTTCGAGGAAAAAACTGGGCAGGTACTAGATGCCTATATGACCACGTTCCTCGAAAAGGAGCAGGGCCTCATCGAGCAGGTGACCACCGCCAAGAAAACTGCTGAAGAGAACGCCCGAAAGATTCTGAGCTAATCCTGCGGACTAATCAGACCGGACTAACCAGGAACAGGCGTATAGAGTAGCTACAACAGCTACACCTCGTCACAGCGTATTGTGCCCGGCACGTATCCCCGTGCCGGGCACAAACTAATCCCACACGGCATCGCCGCCCCTAAGCCCAAACGGCACAGACAATAGCGTTCCCGTACGCGCACCCAAAGAAGGGACACCATGAGCGCCACCCCCACCCGCCAGAAGAAAACCCTCTGGCTCTACGGCATTATCGCCCTGCTCCTCATCATCACCGTGGGTACGCTCATCAGCGCCCAAAACATCAAAACCACCGCCCAAAAAGACGCGGAAGCGGCACCCCCGAGCCCCTCCACCATCACCGCCACGGTCACCCGCGAAAAACTGCGCACCACCGTGCCCCTGACCTGCACCGCGAACTACGCCACCTCAACCCCGCTACGCTACAGCGGCGAAGGACAGTACACCGCAATCACCATCAAACACGGTGACACCGTCGGCAACGGCACCCTCATCGCAGAAGTCAACGGTGAACCTCTCATCACCCTCACCGGCGGATTCGCGCTCTACCGCGACCTCAAACTCGACGACAGCGGCCCCGACGCCGCACTCCTCAACGAGGCACTGACCGCCATGGGACGCCAGGGCCCGCAGCCCGCGCGCATCACCGAAGACACCTACGAGGCTCTCAACAACCTCCTCGATAGCCTCGGCTACGCGCACGTCAAGACTGACCAGCCTATTCCCGCCCGCTACTTCCTCATCATCAACCGTGCCGGACTTGTCACCGGCAACCCCCGCGCAACCGGCGCTATCGCAGATGGTCCCGTAGCCACCATCGCAGAAGGTAGCAAGACCCTCAGCTGCACCGGAACCACCGGCAGGCTCACCCCCGAAGCCCGTAGCGGCCAGAAGGTAACCGTGCCCTCCCTCGGTGATACTGAGTACGTCGCAACCCTCGGATACAAGAACACCTCCGAAGCCGCCGGTGCCGCAGGCAACAGCCAGGCCGGTCGTCAGGCCAATGGTGCAGAAGGCGCGGCTGGATCCAACCTCAACGGCGCAGCCGGTGCGGCAGGAAGCACCGAAGGGGAACGCATCCTCACCCTCGACGTAGGGGATAAGGCGGACAGCCTCCGAGGCGCCGTCAACGCGGAACTCACCCTCGAAGAAACCCCCGAAGCGCACCTGGTCGTGCCCTCATCGGCGCTCTACACCCGTGACGGACAGACCCGAGTCATCGTGCTCGGCCCCGAAAGCTCCAACGGATCGAAGGCCCGCGAAGAACGTGAGGTAACCGTTACCGTCATCAGCAACGCCAACGGCAAGAACGCCGTCACCGGTGACCTGCACGAAGGCGACAGCGTCAAAATCATGCGCGAGAAAAAGTAGGGAGTAGCCATGACTGACTCCCGCGCTGCTCACGCGCACCCACCAGCCTATAGCGTCAATATTCAGGGAGTGTCCCAGCACTTTATGCAGGGTGACACTCGAATTGACGTGCTCAAAAATATTGACCTGAAAGTCCGCTACGGAGAAGTCGTCGCAATCCTGGGACCGTCCGGCAGCGGCAAATCAACCCTGCTGAACATCCTCGGTCTGCTCAGCACGCCCGCCTCCGGCAGCTACCTGCTGGACGGTACAGACACCGCAACCTTCAACGCGGCACAGCGAGCTGAAGCGCGCCTGGACAGCATCGGTTTCGTCTTCCAGGCGTTCCACCTCATCGAGCATAAGAACGTGTACCGCAACGTTGAGCTACCGCTCATCTACCGTGGCGTGCCCAAAGCGGAACGAGCACAACGGGTTGCGGATACTCTCACCCTGCTGGGGCTGAGCCACCGAACGGATGCACCCATCACCACTCTCTCCGGCGGCGAAAAGCAACGTGTGGCTATTGCTCGTGCGCTCATTGGGGAACCGGCGTTGCTGCTCTGCGATGAGCCGACCGGCTCGCTGGATGAAGAGCTCACCCGCGAAGTCATTGACCTGCTCCGCGAATGTACGGGCGATCAGCAAAGCACGATTGTGATTACTCACGACCCGCTCGTGGCGGAGCACTGCGACCGGGTGCTACGTATGCACGAGGGGCAGCTCATCGAGCAGGATGCACCGCGGCAGGAAGAAACGACCGCCCGCGCGTCTCTGAACCTGCCTAGCTTTGCTGAGGAACAAGTTTCTAAGCCGCAGGGGAGTGGGCGTGCACCCTGGGCGCTCGCCTCCCTCAAAGAAGCCTGGGATGCTACCGTGCACCGGGTGAGGCGCAATATCTTCACCATGCTTGGTGTGGTTCTGGGTATCGCTTCGCTTGTGCTGACCGTCGGTCTGACCGCCACCATTTCTGGGCAGCTGGCTGACAGCTTCGACATTTTTAGGGCTAAGCACCTGACGATAAGCTCTACCCGCACCGAATCCATGAGCCGGGCTGAACTCTTGAGCCTGGCGGCAAGCGAAAATTATCGGCGCGTTAGTCAGCTGAACGGAGTGACCGGTACCGCGCTGGTGGATCAGCTGGATGAATCCGCGGATATTCAGCGCGGTCCCGACAACTTTGGCGAGCGCGGTGCTAACGTGACGGCTGCCGTCCTTGCGGCAACGCCCAGTATCTTTAGCGTGCAGGGTCACGAACTGGTGTGGGGTCGCACCTTCGATGAGGGGCATGTGGAGCGTAACGATAAGGTCGTGGTGCTCAGCGAAAGTGTGATGCGCCAGCTCGCACTGCCCTATAGCCCCGGAGTTACGGTTTACATTCATGATGAGCCGTACACCGTCATCGGTGTGGTGCGGGAGAATCCCTCGCTGACTCTGTCATACGGTTCGGTCTACCTGCCTCTGGGCGCGAAGCCTGGTGCCGATGTTGAAGAAGCGCAGCCCGCTGCCGGTGGCGGTGCCGCTGCGGCGCAGACCGGTAAGCGTTCCACTCAGATCGTGGTGAGTACTGTTGCCGGTGCCGCAAACCAGATTGCGGAGGAAGCACCGTACGCGCTCTCGCCGGAACATCCCGCCCTGTATAGCGTGAGTGTGCCGCCGGAGCCGAAGACCCTTCGTGAGGCTGTCGACCAGCAGCAACGCACCATGCTTCTAGCCATGAGCGTTATTACCCTCGTGATTGGTGCGATGGGCATTATGAACACGTTCCTGGTTGCGGTGATGGAGCGTCGCCGTGAGGTGGGTTTGCGTCTGGCTATTGGTATGCGCCCTTCGGGTATTCTGCTGCAGTTCTCGGCGGAGGCGCTACTGACCGGCATCTTGGGCGCGGTGGCTGGTATTGTGCTGGCGGTTAACGGCATTTCGATTGTGTCTTTGCTGAACCGTTGGACGCCGATTATTAGCGCTGACACTATTCTGCTGGGCCTGGGCGCTGGCGCACTGGTTGGTGTGTTGGCTGGTCTGTACCCGGCGGCGAAGGCTTCGCGTATTGATCCGGCACAGACCCTGGCGGCAGGCTAATCGCGTTGAGTAGGTGCTTGCCCCCGGTTGGGGCTTGGAGGGGGCGGTGTTCGTCCTCTCGCCTCATGCAGTGTCTGGGACGGCACGCCGTATGTTTCCTCCGCGCCTACGCAGGGGCACCCGTCACCCGGACGCTCCGCCCTCTCCTTGCTTCGCTACGGAGAGCGTCCGGGTTGACACCCTGAGAGCGCATCCGGAAAACACGGCGCGCCACCTCGGGTAGATTGGTGCGCGGAGGGGCGGTGTCGTCCGAAAGTGACATCAGGGTGCCCGAAGCGAAGCGAGGGCGGGTTCCCTGTAGGAACGAGGACGAACACCGCCCCTCTTACCGTCCTCATCCAGCCCCTCCAGAAAGCGAGGGAGGGCGCCTTCACAGGCTAAGCGAGTATCCTAGAAGCTTCGTATCCCCGAACCGAAACGAGAAAAAGCGTGGAAATCCTGCTGTACGCTGTGGGCATTATCCTCATGGCAATCGCTATTGCCGTCTCGATTGCCCTGCACGAGGTGGGGCATCTGGTGCCCGCGAAGCTGTTCAATGTGCGCGTTCCGCAGTACATGATTGGCTTCGGTAAGACCGTGTTCTCTTTCCGCCGCGGCGAGACTGAGTACGGTTTCAAGGCGATCCCGTTGGGCGGTTACATTTCGATGATTGGTATGTACCCGCCGAGCCCTGCTGAGGTGAAGGAGCACCATGAGGAGGGCCATTCGGGCAGTACCAGCCCGTTTGCGTCCATGGCTGAGGAGGCTCGTGCGGCGGATGCTGAGCGCCTGAAGCCCGGCGATGAGGACCGCCTGTTCTATAAGTTGCCGGTGCTCAAGCGCATGGTAATTATGCTGGGTGGCCCGACGATGAACCTGCTGATTGGTGTGGTGTGTACTGCCGTGCTGATTTGTGGTTTTGGTACGGCGCAGATGACGAATAAGGTGTCGGCGGTGTCTGAGTGCGTGCCGAGCGTGAATGTCACTCATGATTCGATTAGCTATGGCGAGTGTACGGATAAGTCCACCCCGTCGCCTGCGAAGGCTGCGGGTGTGCAGGTGGGTGACCGTGTGGTTGCTGTGAATGGTGCGTCGACGGGTTCGTGGGAGGCTGTGTCTTCGGCGATTCGTGCGGCGGGTTCTCACCCGAGCACTTTGACGGTGGAGCGTAATGGTCAGCGTCTGGATTTGTCGGTGACTCCGGTTGAGATGATTCGCCCGGTTTCTGATGGTAAGGGCCAGTATGCGCGTGCTGCGGATGGTTCGATTGCGACGACTCGCGGCGGTTTTGTGGGTGTTTCGCCGTCGAGTGAGTTGGTGCCTGGTTCTATTACTGAGGTGCCTGCGATGGTGGGCGATACGCTTTCGCGTGTGGGTTCGTCAATGCTTTCGTTGCCGCAGCGTGTGTGGGAGCTGACGGTGACTCTGGTGACTGGTGGCGAGCGTAGCGCTGAGTCGCCGGTGTCTGTGGTTGGTGTGAGCCGTATTGCCGGTGAGGTGACGGCTACTGACCGTATTGATGTGAAGGCGAAAGCGGCGATGTTGGTCTCGCTGGTGGCGAATATGAATCTGATGCTTTTTGCGTTCAATCTGATTCCGCTGTTGCCTCTGGATGGTGGCCACGTGTTGGGTGCCCTTTGGGAGGGTACGCGTCGCTTCTTGGCGCGTCTGACTGGGCGTAAGGATCCGGGCCCGTTTGATCCGGTGAAGTTGCTGCCGTTGACGTATGTGGTGGCGGGCGCCTTCATTGTGATGTCTGTCATTCTGATTGTGGCGGATATTGTTAAGCCCATCACCCTGTTTTAGTGTGTTGTCACGCGCGGTAAGGGTACCCGTATTAGTGCTTTCTTTCGCGTCAGTGGCACAATAAAAAGTTGAACGAAGGATGCGTCGTACGTCCTTCATAACCCATGTATGGAGGAAAACCTTGTCGGTCAGCCTTGGTATGCCGAAGCCCGCTCCCGCGGTTCTGTCCCCGCGTCGTAAGACTCGCCAGTTTAAGGTGGGTTCTGTCGGTGTTGGTTCTGAATCTCCGATTTCGGTGCAGTCGATGACGACCACTAAGACCCACGACATTGGTGCGACTCTGCAGCAGATTGCTGAGTTGACCGCTGCCGGTTGCGATATTGTGCGTGTGGCGTGCCCGACTGATAAGGATGCGGAGGCTCTGCCCATTATTGCGAAGCAGTCCCGTATTCCGGTGATTGCTGATATTCACTTCCAGCCGAAGTACGTGTATGCGGCTATTCAGGCTGGTTGCGGTGCTGTGCGTGTGAACCCGGGTAATATCCGTAAGTTCGATGACCAGGTGAAGGAAATCGCTCAGATGGCTTCGGACCACGGCGTTTCTCTGCGCATTGGTGTGAATGCTGGTTCGCTGGATAAGCGTCTGCTGGAGAAGTACGGTAAGGCTACTCCGGAGGCTCTGGTTGAGTCTGCTGTGTGGGAGGCTTCGCTCTTTGAGGAGCACGGTTTCCGTGATTTCAAGATTTCTGTGAAGCACAATGACCCTGTGGTGATGGTGGAGGCGTACCGTCAGCTGGCTGAGCGCGGTGACTGGCCCCTGCACCTGGGTGTGACTGAGGCTGGTCCGGCGTTCCAGGGCACTATTAAGAGCTCGGTGGCGTTCGGTACTCTGCTGTCTCAGGGTATTGGCGATACTATTCGCGTGTCGCTGTCTGCTCCTCCGGTTGAGGAGGTGAAGGTGGGCACCAAGATCCTGGAGTCGCTGAACCTTCGCCCCCGCAAGCTGGATATTGTGTCTTGCCCGTCGTGTGGTCGTGCGCAGGTGAACGTGTGGGAGCTTGCTGAGAACGTGACTAAGGGCCTGGAGCACATGAAGGTTCCGCTGCGTGTTGCCGTGATGGGTTGCGTGGTGAACGGTCCGGGTGAGGCTCGTGAGGCTGACCTGGGTGTGGCGTCCGGTAACGGTAAGGGCCAGATTTTTGTGAAGGGTGAGGTCATTAAGACTGTGCCTGAGGATCAGATTGTTGAGACTCTGATTGAAGAGGCGACCCGTATTGCTGCTGAGATGGAGGCTTCGGGCGAGTATGTTCCCGAGGGTTCCCCGGCTGTTTCGGTGAGCTAGTTAGCTTTTGTGCGCGGAGGCGCCCTGGTGAGGGCGCCTCCGCGCTTTTCCGGTTATGTCCGGTTATGGTGGTGGCAGGCTTGGTGCTTGCCGCTGCTGGTTGTGGCCGCAGGATCCGGTCGCTTTTTCGGGGGTGCGTGTCCCCGTGTTTTCACTTATTTTTTGTCGCTCATTCTCTATCACTCAACAGGTCATGTTCACTCTTTTTTCTCGCCGCCGTAAGGCTGATCGTGCCCGGCGTGCTGCTGTTTCGTCTGCTGCTGTTTCGTCGATGGATTCTTCCCCTATGCCTGATCGCGTGAAGGAACACGTTTTTGCTCTGGATGCTCGGTGGTGCGATGAGCTGGAGGAGGTCCTGTTCAGTGACCCGGTCCCGAATCTGTACTCCATTGAGCATTATTTGGCGTGCCCTCTTCCGGTGAGGTCCCCGCGTATTCCGCTGCACTACTATCAGGGCTTTGTGGGTTGTGAGCGTGACGGGCAGTTGTGCTGTGTGCTGTTGTTGGGTTCGAATGTGGTGCCGGTGCGGCTGTGCGGTGCCGCAATTGAACACGCCGCCGTTGAACATGCTGAGCAAGGTGCGGATTCTCCCGTTGCTGAAGCGGCGGACGCTACCACCCCGGATGCTACGGCGCTCGCGCATCGTGACGCGCTGGCTCAGCTGCTACTGCAGGTGGGTTCTCGACTGGATTCCATGTTCGGTGAGAGCGCCTTCGTGATGCCTCTGTGGACGCGCATGCAGGAGCTGTGCGAGCAGACTCGCGGCGGTAAGAGCCCGCTACTGCAGATGCTGCAGCCGAGCCTGGGTGACGGTTGCGATCACCGTGCGCGGGTTCTGTCGGAGCGCCCCAATCAACCGTTGCTGTATCTGCCGCCGGAGAAGGACCTCGCCCGCTTCTACGAGACGGAGCTTCCTGAGCTGCCGGCGCACCTGCCCGCGCCTCTCAAACCCGTGCCCATCAAACCCAGGCCCCTCAAGCCGGGGGAGAGTCCCGCCGGTGCTGTCCAACTCGGCGGTGAGGCTGCCGGGTATGCGCGCCTTGCCACCTCCGCGGACCTGGGGGAGCTTCTGCCTGCCGCGGCCGCCATGTTCACCGAGGAGGTCGGCTTCGACCCTGTTGCCCGCTACGGTGACGGCTATGCGGCGCGTCTGCGCACGCTCATTGCCGGTCAGCGCAGCGCCATTGTCACCGATGTGAATGGGCGGGTTATCTTCAAGGCGGATGCGGGCATCGTGAACCTGGACGCCGCGCAGGTGCAGGGCGTGTGGCTGCATCCGGACTACCGCGGCTACGGGCTGGCTAAGCCGTTCTTTGCCGCCGCCGCGCAGATTCTGCAGCGCTACTACCCGCATTTGAGCCTGTACGTGAACGACTACAACGCCCGTGCTCTTGCCATGTACCGGGGGACCGGTTGGGAGCAGATTGGGCAGTTCTCGACCATCATTTTTGAGCGCTAAACACGCCGAACCCTAAAACGCTATAAAATTAAAGACGACTGTGCCTATTTACGGCTCACCCGGTGAGCCTCGGGCACCCTACCTAAACCTATCGACCTTTCAAGGAGAATCGTGGTACTTCGCCTTTCCAACCTCTTCGTGCGCACTCTGCGCGAGGACCCCGTAGACGCTGAGGTCGCCAGCCACAAGCTGCTGGTCCGCGCCGGTTACATCCGCCGCGCCGCCCCCGGCGTGTACACCTGGCTACCCCTGGGCCTGAAGGTACTGCGCAAGGTCGAGAACATCATCCGCGAAGAGATGGACGCCATTGGCGCGCAGGAAGTTCACTTCCCCGCGCTGCTGCCCCGCGAACCCTACGAGGCAACCAACCGCTGGGACGAGTACGGCGACAACCTCTTCCGCCTCAAGGACCGCAAGGGTGCAGACATGCTGCTGGCACCCACCCACGAGGAAATGTTCACCCTGCTGGTCAAGGACCTGTACTCCTCCTACAAGGATTTGCCGGTTTACCTGTACCAGATTCAGACCAAGTACCGCGACGAGGCACGCCCCCGCGCGGGTCTGCTGCGCGGCCGCGAGTTCGTCATGAAGGACTCCTACTCCTTCAACATTGACGATGAGGGCCTGAACGAGGCGTACATGGCGCACCGTGCCGCCTACCAGCGCATTTTCGAGCGCCTGGGCCTGGAGATTGTTATTGTGACCGCACAGTCCGGCGCAATGGGCGGCTCCCGCAGTGAAGAGTTCCTGCACCCGACCCCCATCGGTGAGGACACCTTCGTGCGTTCCGCGGGCGGCTACGCGGCAAACGTTGAGGCCGTCACCACCGTGGTTCCCGAGGAAATCGAAATCACCGAGGACACCCCGGCGGCACTCGTTGTGGACACCCCCGACTCCGCCACCATTGAGACCCTGGTGGAGCGCATGAACGAACTGCACTCCGAGGTGACCGGCGGCACCCTGGAAGCTTCGCAGACCCTCAAGTGCTTCCTCGGCACCGTCATCACCCCCTCCGGCGAGCGTAAGGTCTTCGCCGTGGGCGTTCCCGGCGACCGTGCCGTGGACCTGGGCCGCGTTGAGGTCAACATCGGCGCCCTGCTGGGCATCGGCGGCGAGGTTGAGGTTGAGGCAGCCAGCGAAGAGGACCTGAAGGCATACCCGCAGCTGGTCAAGGGCTACATTGGCCCCGGCCTGAGCCTGGATGCGCCCCTGTTCGGCGCGCACACCGAGGACGAGGATGCGGTAGCTTCCGCAACCGGTATTCCCTTCTTCGTTGACCCCCGCGTGGTGCGCGGTACCCGCTGGGTGACCGGCGCAAACGAAGAGGGCAAGCACGTGGCGAACCTGGTCTTCGGCCGCGACTTCACCGCCGACGGCGTGATTGAGGCGTGCGAGGTACGCGAAGGCGACCCGGCACCGGACGGCTCCGGCGAGCTGGTCGCAGCCCGCGGTATCGAGATGGGCCACATCTTCGCCCTGGGCCGCAAGTACGCTGAGGCACTGGGCCTGAAGGTCCTGGACCAGAACGGCAAGCTGCAGACCGTGACCATGGGATCCTACGGCGTGGGCGTGACCCGCGCACTTGCCGCTATCGCCGAGGGCAACCACGACGAGAAGGGCCTGATCTGGCCGCGTAACCTGGCACCGGCAGACGTGCATATCGTCATCACCGGCAAGGATGCAGCATCCCACGAGTACGCTGAAGAGCTCAGCGCATCCCTGGAATCCGCCGGCCTGCAGGTCATGCTGGACGACCGCCCGAAGACCAGCCCCGGCGTGAAGTTCGGCGACGCCGAGTTGCTGGGTGTGCCCACCATCCTGGTGATTGGTCGCGGCTTCAAGGACGGCGTGCTGGAGCTGAAGGACCGCCGCAGCGGTGAGGCTCGCGAGGTGTCCGTCGAGAACGCGGTGGCTGAGGTCATCGCTGAGGTGCGCGGCGCCTAAGGCACGCCACTAGCCCGCAAAGACGTAAAACCGTCGCCACCTGCCCTACCTCCCAAGAGGTGGGGCAGGGTAGCGGCGGAAGAATGAAAGAAGAGAACTATGGCGTACAAGCCGAAGCGTTCTGGCTCTAAGAAGAGCGCCCCGAATGCGCGCGCTCGCCGTGCCGCATCCCGCGTGGCGAATGGTGTGAACACTCCCCGCACTCGCGTTGAGAGTGAGCCCGTGGTGGAGGCACCGGTGCGCGTGGGTACCCGCGCGATCCGTGAGGAAGAAGCTGCCGAGGCGATTGCCCCGGTTATCTCCGAGTTTTCGCTGGTGCTGGAGGGCCTGAAGATTTCGGGCCCGGCGGCGAACCGCACCGTGAAGATTACGGTGGACTACACCGCTGAGCGTACCGATTCGTTGTCGTTGGATTCCCTCGCGGAGATTTCCGGTGCGATTTCGAGCGCCCTGGACCGTGCGGATGAAAACGACGAGTTCTTCCCCTACGAGCTGGAGGTGTCCTCGCCCGGCGCTACCCGCGCCCTGACCGAGCGCCGCCACTGGGAGCGTGCCCGCACCCGCCTGATTGCGGTCACCGCACCCGATGGCACCGAATACCTGGCGCGTCTGCACGAGGTGCAGGACGAGGGTCCGGTGCTGGCTCGTAAGAAGAACACGAAGAAGGGTCAGAAGGAGTCGTACCACGAGCCGTCTTTGCTTCCGTGGGAAAATATTGCTTCTGCTCACGTCGAGATTGACTTCAATTCGCCTGCTGAGCCGGTAGAATAGAGTTATTAAAGCTTCAGGCACGGGGTGCTCCGTGCCAGGTATATACCGTTCGGGAGCCGGGGCGCACTAAGCGTCCCGGCGCCGTGCTAACTGGGAAAGGCTGAAAAGCGTGGAGGATATTAAAACTATTGACCTGGGCGCACTGCGCGCATTGGCGAAGCAGCGCTCTCTCGTCATGGAGGAGCTCTTCACCCTGGTTGAGAACGCCCTGCTGCTCGCGTACATGAAGCAGCCCGGCGCTATTAAGGGCTCTCGTGCCGTCATCGACCGCACCACCGGCGAGTTCGTCATTCTGGCTCCTGAGCTTGATGAGGACAACCAGAAGATTGACGAGTTCGACGATACCCCGAACAACTTTGGCCGTATCGCTGCCGCAACCGTCCGTCAGGTTCTGTCGCAGCGTCTGCGTGACGCTGAGGACGCATCCGTTCTGGGTGAGTTCAAGGACCGTGAGGGCACCCTGGTGTCCGGCGTGATTCAGCAGGGCAACAACCCGCGTATGGTTCAGGTTGACCTGGGCACCGTTGAGGCTGTTCTGCCCAGCAACGAGCAGGTTCCGGGCGAGAAGTACCTGCACGGTACCCGCCTGCGCGCCTACCTGGTTGAGGCTCGCCGCGGCCCGAAGGGCCCCTCGATTGTGGTTTCTCGTTCGCACCCGAACCTGGTTCTGCGCCTGTTCGAGCACGAGGTTCCCGAAATTTCTGAGGGCTTGGTTTCCATTAACTCCATCGCACGTGAAGCTGGCCACCGCTCCAAGATTGCTGTGTCCGCGAAGAACCCGACCATTAACGCTAAGGGTGCGTGCATCGGCGATATGGGTGCCCGCGTGCGTGCGGTTGCTGCCGAGCTGAACGACGAGAAGATTGACATTGTCGACTACTCGACCGATCCGGCAACCTTCATCGCTGCGGCGCTGTCCCCGGCGAAGGTCACCGAGGTCATTATCGCGAACCCGCGTGAGTACTCCGCTCGTGCCGTGGTTCCGGACGATCAGCTGTCCCTGGCTATCGGCCGTGAGGGTCAGAATGCGCGCCTGGCAGCGAAGCTGACCGGCTGGCGTATCGATATTCTCTCCGAGTCCAAGTACGCTCAGGTTCGTGCCGAGGAAGAGGTTGCAGCTCGCGTGGCTCGTAGCCTGGCTGAAGAAGCTGCAGTTGAAGAGGCAGCAGAAGAGTCCGCACAGAACGCTGAATAAGCATTAGCCCCGGTGAGGGGCGTATCCCGCGGCATATCCGTTTGATGCAGGCGCAAGATATCGGGCAGGTACGTGCCCGGTGTTCTTGCGCCTGCGTCACAGTTTTGCCCATGATTCTTAAAAACGGGATACACTATTAAGATGTGCCGGTGTGTAACCGGGCGCTTTAACGCGCCCTCGCACACACCGGATAGAGCATCACGAATGTACTGCGAACGCGGTTCTGCACACACGCTAGAGAGGGGAGAGGACCATGAGCAATCACGACCTCACCGCAACCTCCGAAGCGTTTGAAGGACCGGTCCGCACCTGCATCGGATGCCGTGCCCGCGATGAACAGCGCAACCTGCTGCGCATCGCCCGCACACCCGTCACGTCTGCTACCGAGCAGGCGGAAACCCCGCCCTATCAGCCCGATACGGCGGGAACTATGCCCGGACGAGGCGCTTGGATCCATCCGAGCGAAAAGTGCGTAGCCGCTCTGCAGAAAAAGAACGGTCTGGCGCGCGCCTTCAAAAAAGCGGTCCCTGCAGCCCAGCTGCAGGCGTGCTGCGAGCAGATTCGAGCCGTGATTGCGGACTCGACCCCCTCGTAGACGCTTTTCGGGTATATGCCCTCTGTAAGTCAACGAGTTTGACGACTTCTTATCTGAAAGCGAGTCAGAAAACTGATGGATATCTAATGAGTGCCGCGAAATGAGTACCCTTTCGTGCTCACCCACCGGCAATTTCACGAATTGGCGCGCCTTCGGGCGTGCACCCCGTAAACATTAGTGTCCGCACCATTCCCGGTGCGGACCGGGAATGGAGAAAATTTGGCTCAGCCTCGAGTACACGAGTTTGCTAAAGAAGTAGGCGTACCTTCCAAGGAAGTTATCGCCAAGCTCAAGGATATGGGCGAGTTCGTTAAGAGCTCCTCTTCCACCCTGAACCCCATGGTTCTGAAGAAGCTGCGCGCGGAATTCCCCGCCGCAGCCGCTAAGCCTGCCGCAAAGGCAGGTCCCGCAGAGTCGGCCGCTAAGCCGGCTCCCAAGCCCGCAGCGGCTAAGCCTGCCGCTAAGCCGGCACCCAAGCCCGCAGCGGCAAAGCCTGCCGCTAAGCCGGCACCCAAGCCCGCAGCTGAGAGCGCAGCTCCCAAGCCTGCAGCAGCTAAGCCCGCCGCAAAGCCGGCAGCAGCACCCAAGCCCGGTGGCCCCCGCCCGGGTAACAACCCCTTCGCATCCCAGCAGGGCATGAAGCGTGGCGGCGGCGACTCCCAGCGTTCCGGCGGTCCCCGTCCGGCACGTAACGGTCGTCCCGGTGGCAACGGTGGCGCACGCCCCGGCGGTAACGGCGGT
>NZ_KV813797.1:49809-115668 GCF_001813725.1 Rothia sp. HMSC072B04
CGGCGGTCCCCGCCCCGCAGGTGGCGCACGTCCCGGTGCACCCCGTCCGGCTGGTGGCGGCGGCGCACGCCCGAACCCCTCGATGATGCCCAAGGTTTCCAACGTTGGTGGCGGCGCGTCCGGTTCCAACAACGGTGGCGGTAACGGCGGCGGCGCACGTCGCGGCGGCGGTTCCGGCGGCTTCAACCGCGGTCCGGGTCGTCCCGGCCCCGGCGGTCGCGGTAATGCACAGGGTGCATTCGGTCGCGGCGGCTCCAAGCGTAAGGGCCGCAAGTCCAAGGCAGCTCGCCGCCATGAGCAGGAGCAGCTGAACGCACCGGCACCCGGTGGCGTGGTTGTTCCTCGCGGCGACGGCTCGACCGAGATTCGTCTGCGCCGTGGCGCGTCCATCATGGACTTCGCTGAGAAGATTGGCGCAAACCCGGCATCGCTGATTACGGTTCTCTTCCACCTGGGTGAGATGGCTACCCAGACTCAGTCCCTGGACGAGGAAACCTTCGAGCTGCTGGGTGCCGAACTGGGTTACGTCATCAAGATCGTTTCCCCGGAGGATGAGGAGCGCGAGCTGCTCGAGTCCTTCGACATCAACCTCGAAGCCGAAGCAGAAGCTGAGGGCGATGACGTTCTGGAGGTTCGTCCCCCGGTCGTTACCGTCATGGGTCACGTTGACCACGGTAAGCCCCGCCTGCTGGACGCTATCCGTAACACCAACGTCATTGAGGGTGAGGCCGGCGGCATTACCCAGCACATTGGTGCATACCAGGTCCACACCACCGTTGAGGGTGAAGACCGCGCGATTACCTTCATCGATACCCCCGGTCACGAGGCGTTCACCGCTATGCGTGCCCGTGGTGCGAAGGTCACCGACGTGGCAATCCTCGTGGTCGCAGCTGATGACGGCGTTATGCCCCAGACCGTTGAGGCACTGAACCACGCACAGGCAGCTAACGTGCCGATCGTGGTTGCTGTGAACAAGATCGATAAGGAAGGCGCGTCCCCGGACAAGATCCGCGGCCAGCTCACCGAGTACGGTCTGATCCCCGAAGAGTACGGTGGCGACACCATGTTCGTGGACGTCTCCGCTCGCAACGGCACCAACATCGACGAGCTGCTCGAGGCTGTCACCCTGACCGCTGACGTGCTTGAACTGACCGCTAACCCGAACAAGGAAGCACGCGGCGTTGCTATTGAAGCAAACCTGGACAAGGGCCGCGGCGCGGTCTGCACCGTCCTGGTTCAGTCCGGTACCCTGCGCGTCGGTGACGCTATTGTTGCCGGTGTTGCTCACGGTCGCGTTCGTGCAATGTTCGATGAGAACGGTCAGGCTGTGAAGGAAGCTGGCCCGTCCCGCCCCGTTCAGGTGCTGGGTCTGTCCACCGTTCCTCGTGCAGGCGACACCTTCCTCTCCACCGAGGAAGAGCGTACCGCTCGTCAGATTGCTGAGAAGCGTGAGGCTGCTGATCGTAACGCTCAGCTGGCTAAGCGTCGTAAGCGCGTGACCCTCGAGTCCTTCGACGCCGCTGTGGCTGAGGGCAAGATGGACACCCTGAACCTGATTATTAAGGGTGACGTCTCCGGTGCTGTGGAAGCACTGGAAGAGTCCCTGATGAAGATCGACGCCGGTGGCGACGAGGTTCAGTTGCGCGTCATCCACCGCGGTGTGGGTGCTATTACCCAGAACGACGTGAACCTGGCTACCGTGGACAACGCGGTCATCATCGGCTTCAACGTCCGCCCGGCAGAGCGCGTTGCCGAACTTGCCGACCGCGAAGGCGTCGAGATGAAGTTCTACTCGGTCATCTACCGTGCGATTGAGGAAATTGAGCAGGCCGTCAAGGGTATGCTCAAGCCCGAGTACGAGGAAGTGGAGCTCGGCTCCGCAGAGATCCGCGAGGTCTTCCGCTCCTCCAAGTGGGGCAACATCGCAGGTTCGATCGTCAAGAACGGCATCATCAAGCGCAACGCCAAGGCACGCCTGGTGCGCGACGGTTCCGTGGTGGCAGACAACCTCACCATCGAGTCGCTGCGTCGTTTCAAGGACGACGCTACCGAGGTTCGCGAAGGTTTCGAGTGTGGTATTGGCCTCGGCTCCTTCAACGACATCAAGGAAGGCGACATTATCGAGACTTGGGAGATGCGCGAAAAGCCGCGCGTCTAAGGCTCACACGCTGATGCGCCCGTCACCCGCTAGTGTTCCCGTACCCGCAGGCTTCTAAAACTGGAGCCTGCGGGGCGGGCACTGGCGGGGCGGGCGCTTCCGCATTACCTGGAACGCCTCCGTAACACCCCGAGTGTTCGCGGAAGCACCACGAGATTTCAAGGAGAAACACATGGCTGATGCAGCCCGCGCGGCACGACTTGCCGACCGCATCAAGGTGATTGTGGCGAAGGCGCTGGAGCGTCGTGTTAAGGATCCCCGCCTCGGTTTTGTAACCATTACCGATGCCCGCGTGACCAACGACCTGCAGCACGCAACCCTGTACTACACCGTGTTCGGCTCCGAAGAGGACGCCGCAAACACCAAGAAGGCGCTGGAATCCGCTAAGGGCATTCTGCGCGCCGAGGTGGGTAAGAACATCACTGCCCGCCTGACCCCCACCCTGACTTTCGTCGCTGACGAGGTTCCCGAGAACGCCTTCCACATTGAGGCGCTTCTGCGTGAGACTCGCGAGCGCGACGCCGCCCTGGCTGCTGCAGCTGAGGGTGCCGAGTACGCTGGTGAGGCTGACCCCTACAAGAAGGATGAGCCTGCCGAGGGTGAGGACGCCTAAGTGGCGAAGAAGCAACCTCAGGGCCCGTCCGGCCTGATGGTCATTGATAAGCCCGCCGGGATGAGCAGCCACGACGCAGTCTCTCAGATGCGTCGTATTGCTGGCACCCGGCGGGTTGGTCACGCCGGTACGCTGGATCCCGCCGCGACCGGCGTGCTGATTTTGGGCATCAATAAGGCGACGAAGCTGCTGACCTACCTGGTCGGTCAGGATAAAACCTATGACGCGACGATTCGCTTAGGGCTTGAGACGCTGACTGAGGATGCCGAGGGTGAGCACACAGCCGCGCATCCGGATGCCGTTGAGGCGCTGACCGGTTTGAACGCTGAGCAGATGCGTGCGCGCATCCTGGAGGCTGTGGCGCAGCTGAGCGGCGATATTCTGCAGGTTCCTTCTGCGGTATCCGCTATTAAAATCAACGGTGTTCGCTCGTATGCGCGTGTGCGTAGCGGTGAGCAGGTTGAGTTGGCGGCGCGTCCGGTGACGATTAGCGAGTTCACGGTACATTCCATCAACCCTGGTTTTGCCGAGTACGTGATTGAGGACCCCGAGAACGAGGGCGAACACGCGGCAACTTCGGTTCCCGTGATTGACTGCAAGGTGACGGTTTCGTGTTCTTCGGGCACCTATATTCGTGCCCTGGCGCGTGATCTGGGCAAAATTCTGGGCACCGGTGGCCACCTGACGGCTCTTCGCCGTACCCGTGTGGGTGCGGTGGTGCTTGAGGATGCAGCCGATTTGGCGCAGTTGAAGCAGCGCCGTGAAGAGTCGGATGCACCGCTGGAGGATTTGCCGCTGCTTCCCCTGGAGGAGGCGGCACGCCGCATCTTTGGTGCGCGTGAGCTCTCTGCCGCGGAGGCGAGCGATATTTCTTACGGTCGTCGTATTAGCCCCAGCGGTGACGGTTCCGTGGTGAAGCGTTCCGTGCACGCGAGCGCGGATGAGTCCGGTGCGGTGCAGCATGCCAGCGTTGAGGGTATTGTGGCGGGCTTCGCCCCGGATGGTACCTTGGTTGCCCTCCTGGAGAATAAGAAGCAACGCGGGAAGGTGCAGGCCGCCCCGGTGCTGGTTTTTGAGGCGAATCGTTCCTTCAACTAGGCGTTGAAGGCTTATGATGGGCGAAGAGGGTTCGGTGTTTGCGCCTACCCAAAGCTGATTTGCCCAAAACTGAATCCTTCAATCCTGATTGATTCAGCGCATATTGAACGTGCGCCCTACCGAATGTGCGCCCTATTCATTCAACACGCTAACGTAAACATCCCTGAACACACATGACTACTCGTGCGGGTGCCGCCCGGCCCTGCTGAAGGAGAGAAGATGAGCGAGAACCAGAGCTCTGCTAAGAAGGCGAGTGAGCCTCGTACCGCGCCGGTACCCCGCGTGGAGTCTGCACAGGCTGAAGCTACCGTAACCGGGGCTGCTACTCAGAGCGGTGCCGCGAAGGCTGCCGGTGCTAAGAACGCTGAGCCTATTTCTGCGGCGAAGGCACCCGAGGGTGTTCGCGTAGCCGCACCGGCGTCCGGCGATAAGGCGTCGCAGAAGGCCGATAAGAAGGCTGAGAAGAAGGCAACCCGCGAGGCGTTTGCCCGCCCCAAGAGCATTGAGGAGGCGGCTAAGCCTCAGAACCGTGCGGCGTTCCGTGCGGCGGTGGCGCTGTACGGTCTGTTCATGATTGCGTACGGTGTGTGGCAGGTTCTGGGCGGTATCCGCGTTATTCCGGATGCGCCTCAGGACTTTGCGAACCCCTCGGTGCAGTCGAACTATGTGTTCTTCGCGGCAACCTATGTGGGTGTGGGCCTGTCCTTCGTGTTCATTGCCGTGAAGTTCAAGTGGGTGAACATGCTTGCGTTCTCCTGCCTGGTGGTTTTCCTGGGTGGCGTGGGTCGTATCCTGTCGTGGGCGTTCTTCGGCACCCCGCACTGGTCGCTGATTGTGCTGATGGTGACTGAGCTTGTGATTCCTCCGTGCCTGCTGGTGTGGTACGGCTGGATTAACAAGTCCAATAAGATTCGCGAGGAGATGCTGAAGGCTTCTCGTAACCAGGCTCGTAAGTAGTCGTAACGCCCGGGAAGGTTCCTGCCGCACGGTGGGGTGCCTGCCCGGGCTTTCTTATGGGCGGGTGCTGCGCATGGATTTTCCAGGTGCGGAGGCTGCACAGTTGCGTGTCAGATACCCCGCCGCATCCGCAAAGGTAGGGGAGAAGGCACCGCCTGCGAGGGGTGCCGTTCCATTCCCTGTTGATTCCCGTTTTGAATTCTGCATCCTGCCGCCTGTGGTCTAGGATGGTTAGGTACATTTATCTTTTTCAGGAGAGCCCGTGACCCTCTACACCGCTTTGAGCGAGGTCCCCGCCGGCTACGGCCCCTCGGTCGTGACCATCGGCAATTTTGACGGCGTGCACCGTGGACATGCCCGCGTGATTTCGCGCGTGGTCTCCCTTGCTGAAGAGCACGGTTTGAGCTCTATCGCGGTCTCTTTTGACCCGCACCCGATGCAGGTGCACCGTCCCGAGGCGGCTCACCACGACATTATGGGTCAGGGCTCGCGCCGCTACTTCATGTGCCTGCTGGGTCTGAACGACTACCTGCTGCTGAACTACAACCTGGAGTTCGCTGCGCAGACCCCCGAGGAGTTCGTGAAGTCCACCTTTGTGGATGCGCTGAACGCGCGTTTCGTGGTCATTGGTGACGACGTGCGCTTTGGTAAGAACAACTCCGGCGACCTGAACACCATGCGTGAGCTGGGGGAGAAGTACGGCTTTGAGGTGGTTGTCGTTGAGGATCTGATGGTGGATGAGAACACCCGCTGCTCCTCGACCCGCATCCGCCAGCTGCTGCTGGAGGGCGATATGCCCGCCGCAACCGAGCTACTGGGCCGCCACCACATGATGGCTGGTGAGGTCGTGCACGGTCTGGCGCGCGGCCGCGAATTGGGCTTCCCGACCGCGAACCTTGAGCTTGAGGCGCGCGGTCTGATTCCCGCCGACGGTGTGTACGCCGGCTGGCTCGTGGACGAATCCGGTAACCGTCACCCCTCCGCTATTTCGGTGGGTACGAACCCGACCTTTGACGGTATTGAGCACCGCCAGGTTGAGGCGCACGTGATTGACCGCCCGGAAGAGCGCGTGGAGGATTTCAACCTGTACGGTCAGCGTGTGCTGATTGAGTTCGTGAAGCGTCTGCGCCCCATGGTGGCGTACACCGGTGTTGAGGCGCTGATTGAGCAGATTAACGATGACGTGGTGCAGACCCGAGAGGTGCTGGCTGAGGACGCGAAGAACTACTGCCCGCCGGAGTGCCCGGTGCAGGCGGAAGTGAAGCATCCCCACTTCTAAGAGCGATATCCTGCGCTCATAGCTTTTGCCTTTAAGGGCTTTGAAGCCCCGGCGGTAGATTTTCGGATCTGCCGCCGGGGCTTTTGCGTGCCCGACCGGATGCGCAAAAGCGGGCATCTTCTTCGCGCCTGGCCGCCTGCGCCTTCCGGTGAAACCTCCTGCGCCGCACGCCTTGATGTCCTGCGCCTTCCGTGAGGCACCCCTGTTTTAGTCGCCCCCGTTTTAAGAGAAGATAGAGTCATGGAAAAAATGAACGTCGAATCCTTCAACCTCGACCACCGCGCCGTAGCAGCACCCTACGTGCGTATCGCAGACCGCAAGGTCCTGCCCGGTGGCGACACCCTCATCAAGTACGATATCCGCTTCACCCAGCCGAACACCGCGCACCTGGAAATGCCGACCGTGCACTCCATCGAGCACCTGAGCGCCGAGCACATGCGCAACCACACCGACCGTCTGATTGACTTCTCCCCGATGGGTTGCCAGACCGGTTTCTACGCGCTGACCCTGGGCCTGGAGCCCGAGGATTTCTTCCCCATCCTGGAAGCAACCCTCAACGATATCCTCAACGCGACCGAGGTTCCGGCAGCGAACGAGGTTCAGTGCGGTTGGGGTGCCAACCACACCCTCGAAGGCGCGCAGGCTGCGGCTCGCGAGTTCCTCGCGGCACGCGATGAATGGGCGCAGGTGATGGCGTAATGAGCGCACAGATCCCTGACGCTTTCGCATCCGCCTTCAACCCGGTGGACTTTGACCCGAACGCTTTCGACCCGGCTGAGGCATTCAACAGCATGTTTGAGCTGATGGACGGCATGTCTAACGCCATCATCATTCAGGTGGCTATGGATGAGGAGCTTGCACCCTTCCTGAAGGTCACCGAGGAGCTGCAACCCTCCTTCACCGAGGGCACCGCAGTATTCCACCCGCGCTACCTGCAGGTGGGCGAGGACCAGGTTCCGCTGCTGCTGGTTCGCTCCAAGATTGGTCTGGTGAACGCAGCGAGCGCCGTCACCGAGGCGATCAGCTACTCCTCGAACTGCCTGGGCGTCATTAGCGCAGGTACCGCCGGAGGTTTGGCTCGCGGCATCAACGTGGGTGACGTGCTGATTGGCGAGAACTACACCTACACTGACGCCGACGCGACCGCGTTCGGTTACGCGCGCGGCCAGGTTCCGGGCATGCCCGAAAGCTACGACGGCCAGGTGGACGAGTGGCAGGATGCCCTGGAGCATGCGCTCGCCGCACTGGAGACGGTGCGTGAGCAGGCTGAGAGCGTGTGGGAGGTGCACCGCGGCCAGATGCTGGCGGGTAACTCCTTCGTAACCGCCCACAACGTGAAGGACACCCGCGAGGCGTTCGAGGGCGCTATCAGCACCGACATGGAGACCACCGCTATTGCGCAGGTCTGCCACAACTATGAGATTCCGTTTATCGGGGTGCGTTGCGTGTCTGATTTGTGCGGCCCGGAGGCTGACCAGGACTTCCACCTCTCCGTGGATGTGGTGGCTCCTCGTTCGGCTCGTTACGCGCTGCAGCTGGCTGCTGAGCTGTGGACCGAAGCACAGCTAGAGGCGCTGGAGCTGGCTCTCTAAAGCTCTAGAACTAAAGCTCTAGAGCATGCGGCACGAAGTGAGCTCGCATGCGGCAAGTGCCGGGGCGTGAACCTGACGGGTTTGCGTCCCGGTTCTTTTGTACCGGTTCTTTTGTACTGGTTTTCGTACCCCAGTCTTTTTATGATCAGGCACTTTGATGTACCCGGTCCGTAAGAAACGCAGAAATATTAACCGCGGTGAATATACATTCTGTGTGTCGTGGAGTACTATGAATGTGGAAACTGTCCGATCTCACAGAGGAGTACGTCGTGAAGTTCTGCCCGACTCTCGCCTCCGTCACCGGTCTGCTCGGTGGCTACAAGGTTGCATCTAGCACCGGCATCCGCCCGCTCGGTGGCGCTGTCCTGGCACTGTGCGGTGCCGTGGCTTACAAGAATTGGAAGCGTAAGGCTGGCGCAGGCCGTGCCACCTTCCTCACCGCTGTCTACCTCGGCGCGTTCGGCGCCGCTCATCCGCTCGCCAAGAAGCTTGGCGCGTGGCCTGCAGTCTACACCGTGACTGCTGCAACCGCTCTGTGCTCTATCGTCATTGGACGTAAGCGACAGAAGTAGTCTTTGACGAAAAGACGGCGGAAAGGCAACGTTGCCTTCCCGCCGTCTTTTGCGTTCCCACCCACCGTACCGGTTGGGTGGGGATGCGCCGGGGCGACGCGCGAAGGCAACACTTTCTGCGCAACGCCCCATCACTCGATGGGGAGTGAATCAACCGGTACCGCTCTCAGTCACCTGCTGAGCTGCGGCACCGCTCGATAAGTTTCCCCGCCACCGGCGGGTACACCCCACGAGGTAAAGGAAAAGAAGAAGATGAATACCACTCCGGACTCATCCCCGGTACAGCAGGGAGCAGCCGCCTCCGAGAGCCCGCAGCTAGCGCGTGGACTCTCCCTGCGTCACATCATGTTCATCGCCCTCGGCTCCGCCATCGGCACCGGCCTGTTCTACGGCTCGGCATCCGTCATTCAGCTGGCGGGCCCCTCCGTGCTGCTTGCCTACGTTATTGGCGGCGCGGCAGTGTTCATGGTGATGCGCGCAATGGGCGAACTCGCCCTGGCGCACCCGGTCTCCGGAGCGTTCTCTGAATACGCCACCCGCTACCTCGGACGCTGGGCTGGTTTTGTGACCGGCTGGACCTACGCCCTGGAGATGGCGCTGGTCGCCATTGCGGACGTCACCGCCTTTGCCGTGTACATGAAGTTCTGGTTCCCGAACAGCCCCTCCTGGATTTGGATTGTCTCGGTCCTGCTGATTCTGCTCGCTATTAACCTGGCGAAGGTCAATGCGTTTGGTGAGACCGAATTCTGGTTCACGCTCGTGAAGGTCAGCGCCATTATCGCCATGATTGTTGGCGGTATCGCCCTGCTCTTCGTGGGTGTGCAGGCACACGACTCCGTGGCGCCCTCCGTCACGAACCTCTGGGCTCTTGAGGGTGGCTTCTTCGCGAACGGTTTTACCGGCTTCCTCGCCTGCTTTACCGTGGTGATGTTTGCGTTCGGCGGTATTGAGAACATCGGTATTGCCGCCGGTGAGGCGAAGGACCCGCGCACCTCGATTCCCAAGGCGATTCGCACGGTGCCGTTCCGCATCCTCATCTTCTACATTCTGACCCTGTCGGTCATCATGTCCCTGTACCCCTGGTACTCGGTGACCAAGGCGAACTCGCCGTTCGTGCAGATCTTTGAAGGTCTGGGCATTCCGGCTGCTGCTTCAATTCTGAACGTGGTCATCATTACCGCCGCCATCTCTGCGCTGAACGCGGACGTGTACGGTGCCGGCCGCATGATGTACGGCCTGGCGAAGCAGAACCTGGCGCCGGCTTCCTTTGCGAAGGTTACCAAGAACGGTGCGCCCTGGATGACCACCCTCATCATGGTGCTGGTCATGGCGGTCGGCGTGATCGTGAACGTGCTCTTCGAGAACGCGTTCGAGGTGGTCGCCTCCCTGGCAACCTTCGCGACCGTATTCGTGTGGGTCATGATTCTGCTGGCGCACATCGCGTTCAAGCGCAGTGGCGCCGATACCGAGGCGCAGCCGGTACGCCAGCCCCTGTGGCTGAGCTACCTGGCGTTGGCGTTCATGATCTTTATCGTGGTGCTCTTCGGCTGCTTCGCCGACACCCAGCTGGCGCTGGTGATGGGCGCAATCTGGTGCCTGTTCCTGCTGGGCTACTACCGCCTCGTGGTGGTGCGCGCTCGCGCTGAAGCAGCAGAAGCATAGGGAGCAGAAGTATAGCCCCGGATATACATTGAGCCCGGTATGAGAACCCTGCGTGAGAACCCGGCTGTGAAGCCCGGTAGTGTGATGAGCTACCTGTCGCCGGGCTTCTGCTCACCCTTCCACGAAAGCGCCCCGGTAGCGTAGAATGGGAAGAACGCGTCTGCAGTCCGCAGTAGACGACGTGTATTACAGGGCGTAAGCCCACCACCCGGCGGCAACCGTCCGTACGGGACGTATGCGGTACTAACTCTAGGAGTTAAAAGTGGCACTGGATCCCGCTGTCAAGCAGGCAATCATCAAGGAATACGCAACCCACGAGGGCGACACCGGTTCGCCCGAGGTTCAGATTGCAGTTCTGTCTCGTCGTATCGCCGACCTGACCGAGCACCTGAAGTTCCACAAGCACGATCACCACTCCCGTCGTGGCCTGATGATCCTCGTTGGTCGTCGCCGCAACATGCTCGGCTACCTGAAGAGCGTCGACATCGAGCGTTACCGTTCGCTGATCGAGCGCCTGGGTCTGCGCCGATAAAACAGGAGCGTCTTGACGCTTTTGTGGTGATTAATCGCCTTTAGGCGGTGTGTGCGGACGTGCTGTCAGCACTACCAACCCTCCATCACGGAGGCGGGTAGCGCCAGCGCGTCCGTACTGCCGCGTTGAGGGGCGCATCTTCTATCCGTAGATTCCAACGCTAGATTCACAGCGAGAAATCGGTAGAAGACACCGCCCCACCTGAAAGAAAGAACAGAAGGCCGTACCGGCACACACGCCGCGGTCCTCGGTAGCGAATTACGGAACAACACCACCCCCACAACCGCGCCGACACACGTCGAGCACACGAAAAGGCGGGGGAGAGGTGCCGTGGTTTCCTATCGAAGGCCGACTCGTGCGCCGTACGGCCTGCCAAGAAGAAAGAAGGAACCGTGGAAGGTCCCGAAATCAAGTTTGCTGAAGTCGAAATCGACAACGGCATTCACGGTAAGCGCCACGTGCGCTTTGAAACCGGCCGCCTCGCAAAGCAGGCTGCTGGCTCCGTCCTCGTCACCATCGATGACGAGACCACCCTGCTCTCCGCAACCGCAATCGGCAAGTCTCCCCGTGAGGGCTTCGACTTCTTCCCGCTAACCGTGGACGTGGAAGAGCGCATGTACGCAGGCGGCAAGATCCCCGCATCGTACTTCCGCCGCGAAGGCCGCCCCAGCACCGAAGCAATCCTGGCTGCACGCCTGATTGACCGCCCGCTGCGCCCCGCCTTCACCAAGGGCATCCGCAACGAGGTTCAGGTCGTTGTGACCGTCCTGACCTACGAGCCGGATGAAATCTACAACACCTTCGCAATCAACGCTGCATCCGCATCGACCTCCCTGTCCGGTGCGCCGTTCAACGGCCCCATCGGTGGCGTGCGCATGGCACTGATCGACGGCCAGTGGGTCTGCTTCCCCAAGTACTCCCAGCTGGAAAACGCTGTGTTCGACATGGCTGTTGCAGGTCGTATCGTCACCAAGGCTGACGGTACCGAAGATGTCGCCATCATGATGGTTGAGGCAGAAGCAACCGACAACTCCTGGAAGCTCATCAAGGAAGACGGCCAGACTGCCCCCACCGAAGAGATCGTCGCAGAGGGCCTGGAAGCAGCTAAGCCCTTCATCGCAGCACTGTGCAAGGCTCAGGCTGACCTGGTGGCTCGCGCAGGCAAGCCCGCCCTGGAACTGCCCTTCTTCGGCGGCCACGGCGAGGACGTCGACGCAGCAGTTGAAGCATTTGCAGCAGACCGCCTGGCAGAGGTGTACTCCATCGCTGGCAAGCAGGAACGCGAAGCAGCAGCAGCTGAGCTGCAGGAAGAGCTCATGGAAGCTCTCACCGGCGAAGGTAAGGAATTCGAAGAGCGCTCCAACGAGGTCTCCGTAGCATTCGCTGCCCTGACCAAGCACGTGGTTCGCCAGCGCATCCTCACCGAGCAGGTCCGTATCGATGGCCGCGGTCTGACCGACATCCGCCAGCTCACCGCTGAGGTTGAAATCCTGCCCCGCGTTCACGGTTCCGCTCTCTTCGAGCGCGGCGAAACCCAGATCATGGGTATCACCACCCTGAACATGCTCAAGATGGAGCAGCAACTGGACTCCCTGCACCCGGTCAAGTCCAAGCGCTACATCCACCACTACAACTTCCCGCCGTACTCCACCGGTGAGACCGGCCGCGTGGGTTCGCCCAAGCGCCGCGAAATCGGCCACGGTGCACTCGCAGAGCGCGCAATCACCCCGGTGCTGCCCTCCCGCGAAGAGTTCCCCTACGCAATCCGTCAGGTCTCTGAGGCCCTGGGCTCCAACGGCTCGACCTCCATGGGTTCGGTCTGCGCATCGACCCTGTCCCTGCTGAACGCCGGTGTGCCGCTGCGCGCACCCGTTGCAGGTATCGCAATGGGCCTGGTCTCTGACGAGGTTGACGGCGAGACCCGCTACGCAGCCCTGACTGACATCCTCGGCGCGGAAGACGCGCTGGGCGATATGGACTTCAAGGTTGCAGGTACCTCCGAGTTCGTGACCGCTATCCAGCTGGACACCAAGCTCGACGGTATCCCCGCATCCGTGCTCGCTGGCGCACTGACCCAGGCACGTGAGGCTCGCCTGCACATCCTCGAGGTGCTCGTTAGCGCGATTGACGCACCGGACGAGATGAGCGAGTTCGCACCGCGCATTATTTCCGTGAAGATCCCGGTCGCCAAGATCGGTGAGGTTATCGGCCCCAAGGGTAAGATGATCAACCAGATCCAGGAAGACACCGGCGCAGACATCTCCATTGAGGACGACGGCACCGTGTACATCGGCGCAGCTGACGGCCCCTCCGCCGAGGCTGCCCGTGCGGCAGTGAACGCTATCGCTAACCCGCAGGTTCCCGAGGTGGGCGAACGCTACCTGGGTACCGTGGTGAAGGTGACCGACTTCGGTGCGTTCATCTCGCTGACCCCCGGTAAGGACGGCCTGCTGCACATCTCCGAGATGCGTAAGCTCAACGGCGGCAAGCGCGTGGTTGATGCTGAGGACGTTGTCTCCGTGGGCCAGAAGGTCCAGGTGGAGATCACCAAGATTGATGACCGCGGCAAGCTCTCGCTGGCACCGGTCGTTGAGGGTGGCGACGACGAGTAGTCGTAACCCCCGCTAAGTGATGAGGGGCGTTCGGCGCACCCGGTGCGGTTCACTCCCCGCCGGGTGTGCCGGGCGCCCCTCATTTTTTATGAGGATAGAGAACAACAGAATGCAGACTGCTGTTTTCGCTATGAAAGGAATATCGGAATTGTCGACTCGACGAGATACGACGATTGACGTTGCCAAGGGCCTCGCGATTATCGCGATCGTCTTTGGTCATATTCATCGAGGAATGTGGGCGTCAGGGTTGGGCACCGAGGCCCTGCGCCCCTACAAGTTCATGCTGGATTACGGGGTTTACTTCTGGCACCTGGTAGTTTTTGCCTTCCTGAGCGGCCTGTTCGTGTCGCGAGGAGCGTTGAAGACTACTCCCTCCTCGTACCTGACGAAACGTCTGGTTCTCTTCGGATACCTGTACGTCATTTGGCAGGTTCTACAGGTGGGTATGAAGCTTGTACTTCCGTCTAATTCTTCCGATAAGACGACTGTGATGAGCCTGCTGGAGCTGTGGAAGCCTGAGGGGCAGCTTTGGTTCTTCCCCTGGCTCATGATTGTCACCGTCATCGCTGTGCTGGGGTGCGTCTGGCAGAAGGACGTCAAGGCCTACGTTATT
Source organism: Rothia sp. HMSC072B04 (assembly GCF_001813725.1). NCBI lineage: Bacteria > Bacillati > Actinomycetota > Actinomycetes > Micrococcales > Micrococcaceae > Rothia > Rothia sp. HMSC072B04. The sequence goes on from NZ_KV813797.1 coordinate 63,498, forward strand.
GTGGCGGTATGCGCAATCCTTGCCGTTGCGTTCTGGGGCTACAGCGGTGACTACGTGGGAACGCAGGGTATCTCCCTGGCGGTCTTCTTCATGCTTGGCGTGGCTCTTGGCCACGAGAAGTTCCAGGCTATTATGGAGTCTGTATCGCTGGCGGTTCATGCCGTTATCGCGGTCGTTGGTCTGGTTGTCTACACCGTCATCCTGGTGAATGTGCAGGCCGCTCCGCCGACCGTCGTGCCGTACTTTGCGAACAACCCGGCAGCTATTGCTGTCGGTATTGTCGCCTCCCTGCTGTCGTCGCTGGCGGTGCTCTCGATCTCCTACCTGCTGGCACGGGCTCCGTGGAGTGGCTGGCTCGCCTACCTGGGACGCCACTCCCTGGAAATCTTTATCGCGCACATCGTGTGCGGTGCCGCTTTCCGTTTCGTACTGACGAAGTCTGGTCTTTTCTCGGTACCTCTGTTCCTGGTGGGGGGTACGATCTTTGCGATCCTCGCCTCGCTGCTGTTGGGGTACTGCGCACGAAAGCTCCGGATTCCGCTCTTTACCCTGCCGCGTCCCATCGAACAAAAGATTAGCTAACCGAACTCACATCGAAGGACACTGAATGTCTATTTCCCTGCCCGTCGAGCTTGACGCCATTGCCGAGGAGCTCGACTACGAGCGTGGCCGCCTCATCTACGAGGGCGCGGGCGGCAACGAGGTGCGCCGCTCCATCCTGCCCGGTGGCGTGCGCGTCATTACCGAAAAGATGCCCGGTACCCGCGGCGTGTCTATCGGTTTCTGGGTGGGCGTGGGCTCGCGTGACGAGGCCCCCGGCATGCTCGGCTCCACCCACTTCCTGGAGCACCTGCTGTTCAAGGGCACCGGCACCCGTACCGCCCTGGACATCGCATCCTCCTTCGACGCGGTAGGCGGCGAATCCAACGCCCTGACCGCTAAGGAGCACACCTGCTACTACGCGCGTGTGCTCGACGATGACGCGCCCATGGCGGTGGACGTCATCACCGACATGGTCACCAACGCCCTGCTGGACCCGGCTCACCTGGAACAGGAACGCGGTGTGATCCTCGAAGAGATCGCCATGGACCAGGACGACCCGACCGACGTCGCTTTCGAAAACTTTGTGGAGCAGCTCATGGGTGAGAACCCGCTGGGCCGCCCCATCGGCGGTACCCCGCAGGAGATTACCGAGGTGCCGCGTGACGCCGTGTGGGAGCACTACAAGCGCTACTACACCCCGGACCGCCTGGTCATTTCTGCCGCAGGTTCGCTGGAGCACAGTACCATGGTCCGCCTCGTGCTGGAGGCGCTGACCCGCTACGGCTGGAACCTGCAGGAGGGTGTGGCACCGGCACCGCGTCGCGTACGCACCGACAGCGGCATTGCTCCGCTGAGCGAGCTGCGTGAGGTGGAGAAGGGCTTCGAACAGACCAACATTGTGATGGGTTGCCCGAGCATTATCGCCGGTGATGACCGCCGCTACGCGATGAGCGTGCTGACCAGCGCATTCGGTGCGGGCATGTCCTCGCGCCTGTTCCAGGAGATTCGTGAGAAGCGCGGCCTCGCCTACAGCACGTTCGCGTTCTCCGGTGCGTACTCGGATGCCGGCTACTTCGGCATGTACGCGGGCTGCCTGCCCGCTAAGACCGAGCAGGTGCGCGAGGTCATGGGCTACGAGTTCGATAAGCTCGCCACCGCCGGTATTACCGAGGAGGAGCTGACGAAGGTCCGCGGCCAGCTGGCTGGCTCCACCGTGCTCGGTAGCGAGGATTCGGGCTCGCGCATGTCCCGCCTGGGCCGCGCCGAGCTGGACTCTGGACTGTTCACCAGCACCGATGAGCTGCTGGAGAAGATCCGCGCGGTCTCCCTGGAGGAGGTTCGTGACCTGGCGGCGTACCTGGGGCAGCAGCAGATGATTACCACCATCGTGCGCTAACCCTCAACGTTCATAAGGCATAGAATGCCCGTTCCCACACCCCATCTGAGGGGGAGGGAACGGGCATTTTGTGTGCATCGGCACCTGTCAAAGAGATGCCTCCAAGAAGTGCTTCCGGGCGCTCTGCCGCCCATGCTCTTGACGCTCAGCATGAGCGGCAGAACCGAAAAAGCTACCTATGAGAGCTACTGCGGAGAGCTACTACTTCTGTGCCTTGGCGATAGCTTCCATCAGCACCTGGGCGTAGAGCTCCTGACCGGCAGCCTCCGGGTGAACACCGTCAGAGGCCAGCAGACCGCTCTGAGTCTGCAGAGCCTGACGAATCGTAGAGTTCCAATCCGCAATAATCACACGATCAGAATGCTGAGCCGCAAACTCACGAATCTTACCGTTCGAGTAGTCAATCCAGGTCAGGTTGCGCGGGCCGTAACCGGTGACCAGCACCAGCTTAGAATCGGCAGGCATAGCCGCCAGAACCTCATCGAGCTGACCGTCTAGAATGGTCGAGTTCGCGGTCACCGACAGCACGAAGGTCTTACGAATCTGGCCGTTGGCACCCATGGACTTAATAATCGGCAGTGCCTTGGCGATGGTGCGTGCCTCAGCCGCATCGATGGACGCTTCGGGCATCTTGTCGTACAGCTCGGGGGATACCGCCACCACAATGGAGTCACCCACAATGGTCACCTGCGAAGAGTTCACCGAACCGGTTGCATCCTTCGACGCCGAGGGGTTTGCCGATGCCTTCGCGTCCTTACCCGTTGCGCTCGGGCTTGCCGATGCGCTCGCAGCCTGCGCCTCCTGACGAGCCTTCAGGCGTTCAGCGGCGGCACGCTTGCCGTCCTCAACGGACTGCTGGGCGGTAGTCATCGCCGGAGCGGTGTGCACCGCCAGGCCGGTCGAAGCAGCAGCCACAACAACGGCAAGAGCCACCGAAACCGGCAGGAGCCTAGTGCGTGAAGACTGGAAAGCCGCCACCACACGGTTAGCGCTACCGCGGAAACCGTAGCGGCGAATCGGGGTCTCAACCCAGCGGTACGACATCTCCGCAATCGCGAAGGTCGCCACCAAAACGCCCACATTTACCAGCGGGGAGCGGTCCGCACCCATCAGGTAGTGCATGACCACGGCGAGCGGCCAGTGCCACAGGTACAGGCCGTAGGAACGTTCGCCCACCCAGCGCAGGGGCGCGAAGTTCAGCAGGCGGCGCAGCATCTCGGAGGCACCAGCGAGCATGTCGGGCAGCATACCCTGAATCACGCCCAGCGCCAGCAGGGAGGCGCCGAACAGACCCCAGGGAATCGCGCCGGGTGCCGACTCGGGAACCAGAATTGCGTAGGGAATCAGCGCGAACAGGGACAGCCAGCTAATCATGACGCGGGCGAACGCGACCAGGCCGAAGGGCTGAGCCACACGGTACAGCACGGACTGCTGCAGCGGCGGGTACAGCGACCAGGGGCGCGCGAACGCCAGCAGGGCGCCGAGCAGCAGGCCGTACAGGTGCGTGTCGGTACCGTAGTAGACGCGGCTAATGGGTGCGCCAGACATCAGAAGAGCGGTGGCGGTGCTCAGCGACGCAATAATACCCAGCACCATGACCACGCTAAAACGACGCCAGCGGCGGCGCAGCAACAGACCAGCCGCAACAATCAGCAGCGGCCACACCACGTAGAACTGTTCTTCCACCGCCAGGGACCAGAAGTTCGTGAAGAGCTCCGGGGAGGTCTGCGTGAAGTAGTCGTTACCGGCAAAAATAGAAATCCAGTTGGACGAGAAGGTCGCCGCACCAGCGAGCTGACGGCCCAGGTTCACCTGAATATCGCCGCCAATGAGCAGGCTGACCGGTCCCATGACCAGAATCAGCAGGGTAATGGCGGGAAGCAGACGGCGGGCACGTCGGATCCAGAAATTGCCCAGGGCAATTTTGCCGGTGAGAGCACCTTCACGCAGAAGCAGGGAGGTAATCAGGAAACCGGAGATGACGAAGAAAATATCCACGCCAATCATGCCGCCGGGTAGTACGGTGGGCCAGAAATGGTACACCATCACGAGGAGCACGGCGATTGCTCGCAGACCGTCCAGACCCGGCAGAATATAACGCCGGTTAGCCTCATCTGGACGCACGGAGGAGGTAAAGAGGGACTTCATACTGTCAAAGCACTCCGTAGGATGGAAATTATAGAAATACTTCCTAATTATATGGTTGCTAACTTTAGATAGCGTATTAAACGGCTTGTATGACGGTTAGATTACTTCGCTTTTTAGACCGCTGAGGTTCCGCGGGGTATCTCACCCAGCGTGTGCGATGGCGTGCACCGCGCCCACACGGGGGATAATAGAGGCTGTACGTCACAGCGTCTGCCCCATAGTCGGGGTGCACAAAAGCTACGGAGGAGAGAAGATGGCCCACGAGGGCGACGAAAAAATCTGGAAGGTAGCGGTACTCGGTGCCGCAGGCCGCATGGGCTCTGAGGCGGTGCGCGCCGTCAACACCTCCGCAGACATGGACCTGGTGGCGGCACTGGGCCGTGGCGATGACCAGCAGGAGCTGGTCGATGCCGGCGCAGAGATTGTTATTGACCTGACAGTTCCCGAATCCAGCGAGGCGAATGTGCGTTTCGCGGTGGAGCACGGTATGCACGCGGTGGTTGGTACGACCGGTTGGACCCCCGAGCGCCTGGACTCCCTGCGCGAACTGCTGACCGAGCACCCCGAGGTGGGTGTGCTCATCGCCCCGAACTTCGCGATTGGTTCGATTCTCGCCACCGAGTTCGCGGCGAAGGCGGCACGCTACTTCGAATCGGTAGAAATCATTGAGATTCACCACCCGAACAAGGTGGACGCCCCCTCCGGTACCGCTGTGCACACCGCCCGCAAGGTGGCTGCCGCCCGCGCGGAGGCTGGCGTGGGGGCAAGCCCGGATGCCACCACCTCCGATCCTTTGGGCTCGCGCGGTGCCGTGGTCGACGATATTCACGTACATGCAGTACGTCTGCGTGGTATGGTGGCGCATCAGGAGATTCTGCTGGGTGACCCCGGTCAGCAGCTGGTGATTCGTCATGATTCTTTTGACCGTACCTCCTTCATGCCCGGCGTGCTGTTGGGTGTGCGTGAGGTGGCGGCGCATCCCGGTTTGAGCGTGGGCTTGGACGCCTACATGGATTTGTCGTAGGGGAGCGTTATGTCTGAACAAACTTCACCCGACGCCTCGCAGGTATCTTCCGAGGCTCCTAGCCCCTGGTGGACGTCGCTGCGCCTGTGGACCGTCTGCGCCTGCGTGCTGATGGTTCTGACCGTGCTGATTCTGCCGCTGCCGCTGGCGGCGCGTGCATCTATTCTGGGCGTGCTGATTTTTAGCGCCGTCTTCGTGACGGTGGATGCGGGCGGATTCGGTAAGACCTTCGCGGCGCTGACCTGCGCGCTGCTGACCCTGTACCTGGTGCATATTGCGCAGCAGGGCTTCGTGATGCTGACTTCCGGTTCTGTGGCTGGCATGGTGCTCGGCGCGGGTATGATTCTGCTGCCGATTCTGGGCGCGTGGGCGCTGGTGCGTGAGGTGCTTTTCGGCGCTCGTATTCAGCGTATGGCTCAGGAGCTGGCTGCTTCGGGTGAGCTTGCGGAGGATACCCTGCCTCGCACCCCGGCGGGTCGTGTGGACCGTGAGGCTGCGGCGGTGGAGTTTGAGAGCTTCGCGGCGGCGGTGGAGCAGGAGCCGAATAGCTGGAAGGCTTGGTTCAACCTGGCATGCATGTACGATGCGGGCGGCGAGCGCAAGCGTGCCCGTGCGGCGATGCGTAACGCGTGGGCGTTGCGTTCGGGCGGTCAGGCGAAGGGCATGCGTTAGGCTCTGACCCTGCGATCCCTAGTCAATGCCACATTTATTTTCGGTATGAGACTGATAACGCCGAGGCTATGTGCCCGGTTTCATAGGCTCTCGTGGAAGTACCGCGGGTTTGAAAGAGTCCGAATAGTAGAACACGCATGAAAACTTATGCGTTCTAACGGAAAAATCTGCATTTCGGGCGTACTCTGGACATATGTCTGAGAACCTTTCGAACCCCGGTACTTTTGTTGAACCTGTCTTCGGTCGCCTCCTGACCGCAATGGTGACCCCCTTCGCGAAGGACGGCTCCGTTGATGAAAAGCAGGTTGCAGACCTGGCGAACTACCTTGTGGAGAACGGCCACGACGGCCTGGTGGTCTGCGGTACCACCGGTGAATACTCCACCATGACCGATGACGAGAACGAGCGCGTCTTCCAGATTGTGAAGGACACCGTCGGCTCTCGCGCGAAGATTATTGCCGGTGTTGGTTCGAATGACACCGCGCACACTATTGAGCTGGCGCATCGCGCCGAAAAGATTGGTGTGGACGGCCTGCTGGTCGTGACCCCCTACTACAACAAGCCGACTCAGCCGGGTGTCTACGCCCATTTTGCGACCGTTGCTCAAGCAACTGAGACCCCCGTCATGCTGTACGATATTCCGGGTCGTGCGGGCATCCCCATCGCACCCGAAACCTACCGTCGCCTTGCAGAAATTGATAGTATTGTAGCGGTGAAAGACGCCAAGGCAGACTTCGGTGCCGCAACCGAGGTCATGGCAACCACCGACCTGCACTACTACAGCGGCGATGACGGACTGACCCTTCCCTGGATGGCAATGGGTGCCGTCGGCCTCGTTTCGGTGACCGCACACGTGGCACCTGCACTCTTCCGTGCCCTGATTGATGCTGTCGTTGCACAGGACCTGGTGGAGGCTCAGCGTCTTCACCTGGAACTGACTCCGATTGTCCGAGCAACCATGGGCCGTGCCCCCGGTTGCGTTGCCGCCAAGGAAATTCTCTCCTGGCAGGGTGCGCTGGATGAGCCCGTCGTTCGCTTGCCGCACGTACTCTCCGAACCGGAGGTTGCTCAGGCTATGCGAGCTGACCTGCTCTCCTCGAGCATCGCTCACACCCTCAAGAACTCCTAAACTTTGACGCAGAACCTGCACAACTTATCGTGTAGAGCGCGTATATATAGAGGACTTCGGCTACCGTCACACCCCACTTTTGGGGCGCATGTTGTAGCCAACGGATGCGGACTCCACACCTAACACTAGGTGAGGGGTCCGCTCTGGCGTATTGCCACGGTTTACCGCCCAATGATTCGGCCCCCACTCAGACAGGGACGTAACTTAGGCAGAGGCACCCGCGCAGTACGCCCCCAATACTTTTAAATACTTTCGGTGATTTGGACGCACCGGCAGCACCTCCGCCTCGGCACATGAGAGCCGAACCGGCGGGAGCGCTTGCGGTACGAAGCGTCGCCTACGAATCACAGACATCACAAGAAAACATAGAAGAAAGAGGAGACACACGATGAGCGTCTTTGAAGCGAATCTTCCCCTCCCTCCCCGCCTGAAGAAGGACACCCTGCGCGTGGTGCCCCTGGGCGGCCTGGGCGAAGTCGGTCGTAATATGACCGTGTACGAAATTAACGGCAAGCTGCTGATTGTTGACTGCGGCGTGCTCTTCCCCGAAGAGTCCCAGCCCGGCGTGGATCTGATCCTGCCCGACTTCAGCTACATTGTCGACCGTCTGGACGACGTGGTTGCCATGGTGCTGACCCACGGCCACGAGGACCACATCGGCGCGGTTCCCTACCTGCTACGCCGCCGCCCCGACATCCCCCTGGTCGGTTCCGAACTGACCCTGGCACTGGTTGAGGCGAAGCTCGCCGAGCACCGCATCAAGCCCTACACCCTCGCGGTGAAGGAGCACCAGGTGGAGCGTTTCGGTCCGTTCGAGTGCGAGTTCGTTGCTGTGAACCACTCGATTCCGGATGCGCTGGCTGTCTACATCCGCACCAAGGCCGGCAAGGTTCTGCACACCGGTGACTTCAAGATGGACCAGCTGCCGCTGGATGGTCGCCTGACCGACCTGCGCCACTTTGCTCGCCTGGGCGAGGAGGGCGTGGACCTGTTCCTGCCGGACTCCACCAACGCTGAGGTTCCCGGCTTCACCCCGACCGAGAAGCACATCGGTCCGGTGCTGTCGAACGTTTTCCGTGACGCAAGCGGCCGCATCATTGTGGCTTCCTTCTCCTCGCACGTTCACCGCGTGCAGCAGGTGCTGGACGCAGCCGCTGAGCGTGGCCGCAAGGTCGTGCTCGTGGGCCGCTCCATGGTGCGTAACATGACCATTGCTGAGAAGCTGGGCTACCTGAAGGTTCCCGCTAACGTGCTGGTGGACCTGAAGAAGGTTGACGACTACCGCCCCGACCAGATCGTGATGATGTGCACCGGTTCGCAGGGCGAGCCGATGGCGGCACTGTCGCGCATGGCGAACGGTGACCACAAGATTCAGATTGAGCCCGGCGACACCGTGGTGCTCGCCTCCTCGCTGATTCCCGGTAACGAGACCAGCGTCTTCCGCATCATTAACGCCCTCATGAAGCTGGGCGCTAACGTGGTGCACAAGGGCAACGCGAAGGTTCACGTTTCCGGTCACGCTGCCGCGGGTGAGCTGCTGTACTGCTACAACATCCTCAAGCCGAAGAACGTTATGCCGGTTCACGGTGAGGTTCGCCACCTGATTGCTAGCGGTGACCTGGCGATGGAGACCGGCGTTCCGAAGAAGAACGTGCTGCTCTGCGAGTCCGGCACCGTCGTGGACCTGCGCGATGGCGTGGCGTCCGTGGTGGGCGAGGTTCCCTGCGAGTACCTGTACGTTGACGGCCGCTCCGTCGGTGAGGTCACCGAGAGCGATCTGAAGGACCGCCGTATCCTGGGTGAAGAGGGCTTCGTGTCCATCGTGACCGTCATTGACCGCGCAACCAAGCGCGTGGTGACCGGCCCGGATATTCACGCTCGCGGTATCGCGGAGGACGACGCGGTATTTGACGAGATTGTTCCGAAGATTACCGCCGCCCTGGAGGATGCTCTGCACCGCGCACCCGAGAAGGTGCACACCGTGCAGCAGCTGCAGCAGATTGTGCGCCGCACCATCGGTGCCTGGATTTCTCGCCGTCTGCGCCGCAAGCCCATGATTGTTCCCGTGGTTGTTGAGAACTCCTCAAAGGCCGCGAAGAACTAATACTCTGCGCGAGGCTAGCTGCCTGTCATAGCGAAAAGGCGGGGTCGATCCGTTGTGTCGGCCCCGCCTGCTGTGTATCTGCCGAACGTCTGCGCGAAAGCTGGGCGAAAGCTGCGCGAATGCGAACGCGGTAGGGGAGAAGCGCCTCATCAGCGCCCTATCAACGCCCTCACAGACACAGAGCGGGGCACACTTTTTAGCTCACTGATAACGAAAGAATCGGTACATTAACGGGAAGGTTGATACCCTAAAAGGTATGGCTCCACGGACCACGAAGGGTCGTAACACGACCTCTACTAAAGCAAACACTAAGAAGACCACCCGCAAGCGCACCACCTCCCGAGGCGGTGCCCAGCGCGGTGCCAACGCGGCGAACCCTGTAGCGGGCGCTATCTCCTCCGTCTGGCTGAGCATCGCTCACGCTATCGGTGGGCTCTTCCGCTCCATTGGCGCGGTGCGCACCGACCTTGCGTCCGAAGACCGCCGTGACGGCGGCGCGCTCACCATCCTGCTGTTCGGCCTGATTAGCGCCGGAGTGGAGTGGTACAACTGGCGTGCCCACACCTCCCTCGGTTTGTTGCGTGCGCCCCTGGACGCCTGGCACACCATGCTCGGCGGTATTTTCGGTCAGGGCGCCCTGCTGATTCCGGTGCTTAGCCTCATCATGGCGTGGTGTGTTTTCCGTGGGCCCGACCTGATTAAACGTAATAACCGCGTGGCGTTGGGCTCCTTCATCATTCTGGTGGCGACCTCCTTGTTCTTTGCTCGCCATGCGGGTCACCCGACCTTCGCGGATGGTTTTGACGCCGTCTGGGCTGGTGGTGGTGTGGCTGGCGTGCTGCTGGGCACCCCCATTGTGCGTGTGAGCGGCGGTATTGCGTTCGTTGAGATTCTGATTCACCTGCTACTGGGTATTGCCGGTCTGATGGTTCTGACGAATACCCCGATTCGTCAGGTGGTGCCGCGTACTTTGCACCTGGTCGGTCTGGCTCTGGGTGAGAAGCCGAACGGCACGACTCGAACCTCCGTTAAGGACAGCCCTTCGGATGCGACTCAGACCGTGGACCTGAACGCTGAGGAGCATGACCGCAGCTACCTGTACGGTGACGATGAGAAGCCGGCACGCACGCCTCAGAAGTCTGGCGGCCTGTTCGCTCGTCTGCGCGGCTGGTTGGGCATTGCTCCCGCTACGTCGACCGATTCTTCCCTGGACGAGTACGCCGGTGATGAAGCATTCGTGAGCGCCGTGGTGGATGAGACTCACCCGGAGACCACGCAGATGCCGGTACAGCCGGAGGACTCCGCACAGGATTCTGCGCGGGCATCCGCTCAGCAGACGCGCCCGGCGGCTAAGCCGAACCGTCTGTCCCGTCTGCCCGGTCGCCTCAATCAGGCACCGGCCGCGCAGGGTGCGTCAGCCCAGGGTACCTCTGCACAGAACGGCGCTTATTCGAGCAGCCCTGACCTCTTCGACGTTGAGGCGTCGGATGCGCCCGCAGCCCGCCTGGATCAGGTGCAGCGCGCCGCTGTGGCGAACGGCCGCGTGAACCGTATTCCTGGCGAGGAGCCTCTCTTTGATGTTGAGGCATATGACGGCTTCGGCGCTTCTGAGGAAGCTGCACCGCAGACTAAGCCGCACCAGGTGGTGAACCCTGCGCAGTCTGCCGCCTCGGCTTCCGCGTCCCAGGCTCCTGCCGCACCCGCGGCTCAGCCTCCGATTCCGACCCGCATGCACTCGCCGGGTGCTCACCCGAAGAACGCGGCTCCCGCGGCTTCGCGAGCGCCCGAGGCTGGCGCATCCCGCCCGCTGCAGAACAATACTCAGGTGGCGACCACCGAGCGGGCGCGCGGCGAGCAGGTTGTGCAGTCCTCCCGCGGCGCGTACGTGCTGCCTTCTGAGGAGATGCTGGTTTCTGGCCCGCCCGCTAAGGAATCCTCCGAAGTCAACGAGCACGTGGTTGAAGCTTTGACGAACGTGCTGGAGCAGTTCAAGGTGGATGCGCAGGTCACCGGCTTCTCGCGCGGCCCGACCGTGACCCGCTACGAGATTGAGCTGGGTCCCGCCACGAAGGTGGAGCGCGTGACCGCGCTGAGCAAGAACATTGCGTACGCTGTGGCGAGCCCGGATGTTCGTATTCTGTCCCCGATTCCGGGTAAGTCCGCAATCGGTATTGAGATTCCGAATACGGACCGCGAGACCGTGGCCCTGGGCGACGTGTTGCGTTCCCCGCAGGCTCACGCGAACCAGCACCCGATGGTCATGGGTGTGGGTAAGGACGTTGAGGGCGGCTTCGTGCTGGCGAACCTCGCGAAGATGCCGCATATGCTGGTCGCCGGTGCGACCGGTGCCGGTAAGTCCTCGTTCGTGAACTCGATGATTACCTCGATTCTGATGCGTGCAACCCCGGACCAAGTGCGCCTGGTGATGGTTGACCCGAAGCGTGTGGAGCTGACTGCCTATGAGGGTATTCCGCACCTGATTACGCCCATCATTACGAACCCGAAGAAGGCTGCTGAGGCTCTTCAGTGGGTGGTTCGTGAGATGGATGCCCGCTACGACGACCTCGCCCACTACGGCTACAAGCACGTGGACGACTTCAACAAGGCGGTGCGTGAGGGTAAAGTTCAGCCCGATCCCGGTAGCAAGCGCACGGTGCACGAGTACCCGTACCTGCTGGTGATTGTTGACGAGCTCGCCGACCTGATGATGGTCGCCCCGCGTGACGTGGAAGAGGCGATTGTTCGTATTACGCAGCTGGCGCGTGCGGCGGGTATTCACCTGGTGCTGGCGACCCAGCGTCCGTCGGTGGATGTGGTGACCGGTCTGATTAAGGCGAACGTTCCGTCTCGTATGGCGTTTGCGACCTCCTCGGTCACTGACTCTCGCGTGGTGCTGGATCAGCCCGGCGCGGAGAAGCTGATCGGTCAGGGTGATGCGCTCTTCCTGCCGATGGGTGCTTCGAAGCCGATGCGTGTTCAGGGTGCGTGGGTGTCTGAGTCTGAGATTCACGCCGTGGTTGAGCACGTGAAGAAGCAGGCGCCGACCATCTACCGTGAGGACGTGATGGTCTCTGCCGCGAAGAAACAGATTGATGAGGAAATCGGCGATGACCTCGACGATCTGCTGCAGGCGGCGGAGATTGTGATTACGACCCAGTTCGGTTCGACCTCGATGCTGCAGCGTAAGCTACGCATGGGCTTCGCGAAGGCTGGCCGCATCATGGACCTGCTGGAGTCGCAGGGCGTGGTGGGCCCCTCGGAGGGCTCGAAGGCACGTGAGGTGCTCATCCGCCCGGATGACTTGCAGGCGACCCTGGCGCGTATTCGCGGTGAGGAGCCTCCGGCTGCTGACCCTTACGCGAATGCCGTGGACCCGGGCGAGCCGGTCACCGACTATTTCGATGAGCCCGATGATGAGGGCTCGGAGGACGCCTGGCAGCTGACCGGCCGCTAGCCCCTCAGCGCCCTATCCATTCGGCTGAGTCCACTCAGCTGAGTGAGCGTGCGACATGCACCCCGTATCATCCCTGTGATGTCTGCTACGGCACACGTATAATGGACGGTACGGGGTGTTTGCGTATCCCCGATACGTTTAGGTGTCGGTGCGTACGCAGTCTCTCACCGTCGAAAGCCATCTACCCGTAAGGAGCCGTTATGAGTGAAGCTCGCAATTCCGCACCCGCCGGTGCGGTCAGCACAGCGAAGCCTTCGAACTGGAATGTGCCGAATGTGTTGACGGTTCTGCGTATTATTGCGGTTCCTTTCTTCATTGTTGCCCTGGTTGCGGGCGGTACTTTTGGTGCCGCTGATCCGACGCACCGCTGGCTGGCGTGGATTATTTTTATTCTTGCTATGCTCACGGACTGGGCGGATGGCTACCTGGCGCGCTCGCGTAACCTGATTACGAGCTTCGGTAAGATTGCTGACCCGATTGCCGATAAGTTCCTCACTGGCGCGGCGTTCATTGTGCTGTCGGCGCTGGGCGAGCTGTGGTGGTGGGTCACGATTGTGATTCTGCTGCGCGAGTGGGGCATTACGATCATGCGTCTGTTCGTCATTAAGTACGGTGTGATGGCCGCTAGTAAGGGCGGCAAGATTAAGACCGTTCTGCAGACGGTGGCGCTGGTGCTGATGCTTCTGCCGCTGGGCCAGCTGGGTCTTGGCTGGCTGATTCCTGGTTGGGTTCTGATGGGCGCGGTCACCGCGATTACCGTGTGGACCGGCCTGGTGTATGTGCGTGATGCGTATATTTTGCGTCGTAACTGGTTGCAGGCTCAGGCCTCCCAGGGCGGCGGTCATTAGAGGCGAGGGGAGTGGCGTGTGCTGCTCCCCTTCGCTGTACCTGCGGTGCGTTGTGTGCCGCGTGAGGTTTTGAGCGGCGGTTCGCCGCTGAAAGGAGAGAATAATGGTTCCCCTCGTACTTGAAGATGCTCTGTCCCTTGAGCTTTCCTCCGCTGAGGTTTTCTCCGGTACCCCGGAGGCGGCGGCGCTGTTGCTACGTGATGCGGTGCAGTTGCGCGCCGCCCAGGAGGGCCCGGTGCTGGTGGCTACAGCTGAGTCGCTGACCGGCGGGGATGTGGGCGGCGCGATTTGTACGGTGCCGGGCGCATCCGCGTATTACCGCGGCGGCGTGATTTCCTATGCCTACGAGGTGAAGGCTCAGGTGCTGGGCGTGGACGCTCAGCTGCTGGCGCGTGAGGGTGCGGTGCATCCTGCGGTGGCGGTGCAGATGGCGGTCGGTGCGGCGCGTGTGTGCGGTGCCGATTATGCGGTGTCTACCACGGGTGTTGCCGGTCCTGATCCTGCGGATGGCCAGCCGGTGGGTACGGTCTATATCGGCGTGTGTTCCCCTGGCGGTTCTGAGGTGTTTGAGCGCCACTATTCGGGAGATCGGGCGCAGATTCGTGCGGCGGCGAGCGCGGATGCGATTGCTTTGCTGGCGCGTGCGGTGCGCGGCGGCGCCGGTGGGGTTCTGAAGGACGAGCTGGCGTAGCGTGCTAGGGCTGGGCTGGGCTGGGCTGTGCGGTGCCTGGAACGGCTGTGTCGTCGTCGGTGCGGCGCCTACCTAAAAAAATTTACGGTTCAAATATATTCACAGGGTTCTTTCAGCTCCGCAGGAATAAAGGCATAGGTTCGCCTGTTTGAATAGATACAAGCCATAAGAAGAGGACGAAAATGGCGGGGCCCCTAGCTCACGCTCCAAAAATCAGTTAGGCTTAACTCTGTACAGTCCCGCAGGTCGGGAATACCTACTCAGGAAAGTGATATAGAAGCTCATGGCTAAGCAGCGCGTATCGATTAATGGCATTACTAAGTGGAAGGAAATCGAGGAGACCCCCCGACAGGTCGCCCCGGTCGTTGAGGAAGCTAAGGTTGTTCCCCTGCGACAGGCAATCGGTGAGGTTCTTCGCGATGTTCGCCAGCGTCAGGGCCGCACCCTGCGCGAGGTTTCCCAGCGTGCCCGTGTTTCCCTCGGTTACCTGAGCGAAGTTGAGCGCGGTCAGAAGGAAGCATCCTCCGAACTGCTGGCGTGGATTTGCCAGGCTCTGGACATTCCGATGTCCCAGATGCTGCGTGAGGTCGCCGACCGTATGGCGGTTCTCGAGGGCGTTCAGATTCCGGATACTGTTCCGGCTGAAATGTCTGAGCAGTACAAGAGCGATTACTACATTCTCTCGAAGTAACGAGAAGCGGCACATGCCGCGCTAAACGTGAAGCGATGCCGTGCATCCCCGTAAGGTGGGTGTGCGGCATCGCTTATTCTCGGGTTTATTCTGGGGGGGGGTACTCTCGGGCGAGATGTGGGCGATGTGACGAATTATGAAGCGAACTAGCGGTGAAGCGTAAGGAGTGCTTGTGAAGCTGAGCGAATTTTGGGCGTGCATGGAGTATGAGTTCGGTGCCGGGTATGCTCCGGTGCTGGCGCGTGATTTGGTGCTGGGCTCGTTGGGTCATGTGACCGCTGCGGAGGCGCTGGACCAGGGCGTTAACCCGAAGGATGTGTGGCTTGCGATCTGTGAGGAGCAGGAGATTCCGCAGGAGCGCCGCCTGGGACCCGATAAGGAGCCGTTGCGCTAGTCGGTAAGTCTGGCGCTTTCTCGCGTAGGGGCGGGGCCTGCCGTTTGTTCGAGTGCTAGCGCCTGCGCGGGAGGTATTTTCGAATAATTAGCCGATAATCCGGGGTTTTTCGAAAATATATGCCGAAACCCTATCCGATTTATTCGAAACAGGGTCGTAATTTTGTTCGACTCGTGCTAGACTTTTCCACATCAGGAATTTTTCGGAAAATCTTCAAAGTTTTCCACAGATTTTAAAAAATGGCCTTATCCTGTCAGGCTGTGACCCTAGAGTAGTCTCAGAAGGAACCGGTAGGCCAAAACCTTCAAGGTCTCGATCACGAGTCCCACCGATTCCGAAGAAACATTACTCCCGTCAACCACTGACAACACAAAGAACGAGGTACTACCGTGGCTAAGAACACCAAGTCTCAGAGCGTAGCTCGCGTTCCCGAAGAGGGTCGCGCCAAGGCACTTGAAGCCGTGATGGCACAGATCGACAAGAACTACGGCAAGGGTGCAGTCATGCGCCTGGGCGATAAGGAAATCACCAAGACCGAGGTTATCTCCACCGGCGCTATCGCTCTGGATGCCGCTCTGGGTATTGGCGGTCTGCCCCGCGGCCGCGTCATCGAGATTTATGGCCCCGAGTCCTCCGGTAAGACCACCGTTGCACTGCACGCTGTAGCGAACGTCCAGAAGGCAGGCGGCGTGGCAGCGTTTATCGACGCCGAGCACGCACTGGACCCGATCTACGCGGCTAAGCTGGGCGTGGACATCGACCAGCTGCTGGTCTCTCAGCCCGACACCGGTGAGCAGGCGCTGGAAATCATGGACATGCTGGTTGGTTCCGGCGCCGTTGATATCGTGGTCGTCGACTCCGTTGCCGCACTGGTACCCCGCGCCGAAATTGAAGGCGACATGGGTGACTCCCACGTGGGTCTGCAGGCTCGCCTCATGAGCCAGGCTCTGCGTAAGATTACCGGCCGCCTCTCCGCAACCGGCACCACCGCAATCTTCATCAACCAGCTGCGTGAGAAGATTGGTGTCTTCTTCGGCTCTCCCGAAACCACCACCGGTGGTAAGGCGCTGAAGTTCTACGCTTCGGTTCGTATCGACATCCGCCGCATTGAGACCCTCAAGGACGGCGCTAACCCGATCGGTAACCGCACCCGCGCCAAGATCGTGAAGAACAAGATGGCTCCGCCCTTCAAGCAGGCTGAGTTCGACATCCTCTACGGTGAGGGCATCTCCGTTGAGGGCGGCATCCTGGACCTGGCGGTGGAGAACGACATCGTCAAGAAGTCCGGCGCATGGTTCACCTACGACGGTGAGCAGCTGGGCCAGGGCCGCGAGAACGTTCGTAAGCTGCTCAAGGACAACCCCGAGCTCATCGAAGAACTGCAGTACAAGGTTCTGGTGAAGCTGGGCATCATTGAGGAAGAAGCTGACGAGCAGGCAGCTGCTGAGTCCGAGGGTAACGACCCGCTGGACGAGCTGGCTGAGGAGTTCTAAACCGGCTCGCGTAGCTTCTTGCTAACGCCACGACTGATTGCCGTGTGCTGTGCATTCCGCACGGTGCACGGCAATCTGTCGTTAACGGAAGAAACACGTTAACGGGTGCGCATTAAGGGGAGTATCAGGGGGCGCCGGGACAACGCCTCGTTACAATGGGGGAGCGCTGTATAGCCGGGCGCACGGGTCATCAAGCGAGCGCCAACACAGGGGAGAGGAGGAACTGAACATGACGGAGCAGTGCATGATGGAACAGCGCATGACGGAACAGAACGGTCATGAAGAGCGTGAGCAAAACAGCGCGCGTGACGGCGACGCCGGTTTTGCGGCGCTGGAGGCGACCGAACCGCACTTCGGTTCCTCAGCGCTTGGTAACTTTGTTTCCTTTGAGCCTGTTGCCCCGCCGGTTGAGGTAGACGGCTTCGAGGCCCTCAATTTTGAGGCACCCGCGCCCCTGGCTGAGCCCACCCTCAGCTGGGAGGTGCCTGCCGCTGTTGCACCTCCTTCTGTTGAAGAGCCCCCGTATGAGGATGAGCCCCCATACCCTGATGAACCCCCATACCCTGATGAGCCTCCCTATGAGGGCGAACCTCCCTACGAGGATGAACCTCCGTATCTGGCAGAGCCTTTGTACCCTGAAACAGAGTACGCAGGGGAATATTATGCAGGGGAATATTGGGTACCCTCGGACGAAGCGGCACCCGCAGAAGCGATAGCGGAGCAGCGTGGGGGCCAAGAAACCGCACCCCAGAAACCCAAGCCGAAAGCGCGGCAGGCTGAAAAGCTCGCACATAAGAAGAAGCCAGCGCCTAAGAAGAAGTCAGCGGCCACAGAAAACGCACCCAAAAAGTGGGTGCGGAACAGGGCCGCGGATTCGGTATCCGCTGAGGAGTTCCCGGACTGGCACCCCGCCGCGCACGGCTTTGTTGAAGAAAGCATCGCCCGCGATAACGGCGGCGACTACGCCGGGGAGTTCCGCGTACCCGAGCTGCCCCTGCAGGCTGTGCCCGCCAACTTTGAAGATGGCAGTTCTGAGGAAGGCGGCGAATCGCCGCGCCGCAGCCTGCTCGTTGACCCGAACCTGCCCGCCGTCTCCATTGACGAAGCGCCCATTCGTGCCTTCACCCCCGGCGGTGCCGAGCCGCGCCCTATGGCGGCTGGCCGTATGAGTCGAGCGGGTGCCGCCTCCATCGGATCGGGGCTCACTGCCGAAGAGAAGGAAGAGATCGAGAGGCAAGCCGCTCAGCGGGCTAAGCAGAAGAAACGCAAGTCTTCGCGTGCCTCCAAGAACACCGACTACAAGCGTGGGTTCCGCCGCATGAGTGCGGCGCAGCAAGAGAAAATGCGGAGCCGTTCGCCCTACGCGCCCGCCTTCGGGGCTCGAAGTGACGACGAGGAAACCCGCAAGAGTCCTGCGGGCCGCGGCTCGGGGAGCAACCTATTTAGGGAGGGAAGTAGCTTGAACGAAGAACTCACCCCCGCCGAAGAAGCACTCATTCGCGGTATTGCCGAGGAGGAGGCGCAGGGCGACGGTACCGGAAAGCGCCGTGCCGCTTCGGCTGGATCCCCAAAGGGCGGTTCTCCGACACGCGGTTTTCAGAAGGGAAGCGCTTCCTCACAGGCGGAAGGCGCTGTGACCTCCTGGAAGCAGAAGGTACGTGCCGCCCGAGCCGCGGAAGAAACAGACCCCTACACGCGCGCTAAAACCATCGTGTACAACCAGCTGGCGTACTCGGCAAAAACCCGAGGTCAGCTGCGTAAGAAGCTCCAGGCAGAAGGATTCGACGCGGAGCTCATTGAGCCGCTGCTCGATAAGTTCGAGGCTGCAAAACTCATTGACGATGCCGAATACGCCCAAAGCTTTGTGACGCAGAAGAGCCGCACCAAGAAGCTCTCCCGCGCCGCGCTACGCCGTGAGCTCGCTGAACGCGGGGTGCGTGGTGAAGAGGCGGAGAGCGCGCTGGCTCAGCGCACCGACGAGCAGGAACGTGAGGACGCCGCCGAGCTGGTGCGTAAGAAGCTGCGCCCCGGCATGGATTTGAGTGACCGCGCTGAAAAGGATAGGGTGACCCGCCGACTGCTGGGGATGCTGGCTCGCCGCGGGTACTCCTCCTCGGTGTCGATGTCGGTGATTCGTGAAGAACTTGCCGCCTACGGTGCGGAGGACGAGCTCTGGTAGAGGGTGAATAAAGACGGTCCGCACGCACGGATAGACCCATGCTGGGGTGACCGTAAAAATAGGCACAATAAAGGGTGAGCCCGCTACAGACATACTCTGTGGCGGGCTCACCCTTATGTTTTTGATCTTTATAAAAAGCCTTGTCGGAGGCTATATCCGCTGTTTACTCTGCTGCTTATTCAGCGGCTCCCAGACGGTTCGCGAACTCGGCGAGGGTTGCATCCTGAGAACCGGCAATCTCAAGCAGCAGGCGCATCAGTTGCGCACCTTCACGGCGAATACGAGGCAACAGATCGGAACGCGCCGAAGAAGAGTACAGCTCCAGCAGGGCACACACGGTTACCGCCGTGCACACCGCCAAATCCTCCGCCAGGTGCTCATCCAGCGGGGCGTCCTCAAAGAGGGCAGAGTACAGCGCAGGCAGCGCCTTCTTGCGCTCCACCCGGTAGCGCGGGTACTCCGGCGAGGAGGGGAAGCCCAGCATCGCCTCAACGAAGGGGAAGCCGCGGTGGTGCAGGCAGGTACCCTCCGCATCGACCATGCGCACCTGCGCGCCGTCCGCCGAACCGATCAGCACGTTCTGTGGCGAAAAATCACCCGAAGAGAGCATATATACCCTGCCGCGGTTGAGCTTGAACTGCTCAGGTACCGGCGGGCGCTTGGTAAAGAAAGGCTGCAGAACGCGGCGGAAACGGAAAGATAGCTCCTCAACGGCGGCGGGAAGAACGGGCGCGTCCTCATGCGCGGCAGAGCTGGAAGCCGGGCTGTCAGCATCGTGCTCGGGGGTGCGCGCCTCGTCAGCCACACCGTACAGCTTCTTCAAACCGCGCTCGGCCAAACCCGGCGAGGCAATAGCGCCCGGGAACTGTGCCTTGCGGTCGGCACGCGCCAGGTTCAGGCGGTAATCCTCCACCGCCTCACCCATAATGCCGCTGGCGGCAAGGGAACGGTACGCCTCAATGTAGTAGTTCAGCGCGTCCAGCGCCTGCTGTTCGGTGCCCTCCAGTAGGGCGTGGGCGACCGAATACTGCTCGCCCTCAACGGTTCCGGCGCTCACATCTTCCAGCGCCAGCACGCGCAGCTCAGCGTCCGCGCCATAGAGCTGCGGGAACAGACCCGGAACCTGCCGGTTCAGCGCCTCCAAACCGTAGCGCTCACGCAGGTACCCGAAACCGCCGGCGTTCACCGTCGAATCCTTACGGCGATAACGCTTCACAATAATCGAGGTCGGCAAAGACTGTGTAGACTCGAAAGACTGCGCAGACTCGGCGGCAGGCTCATACGCTACACGCACCACAACGGAACGCATGCCGGTGCCCAGAATCTGCACACGCTCCACCGCGCGGCCAGCCACCTGCTCCAAAGAATACGCCCAGCTGAGCAGCTGCATCAGGGTCTGACGCATCGAGGCAGAATCAGCGCTCGCCTGAGGCGGCACGGGGGAGTAGGCGGCAATCGCCTCCTCAATGAGGGTGTTCAGAAGCTCCCCGTCAGGGGTGGGGGCGGAAGAATCGTTCGGTGACAGAGCCGGAAAGTTGCTACTAAGGGAAACCTGCATAGAGCCATTATCCCCCATCGGATACCCTATAGGGCATGACTTCGACCCTCAGCGATTCCGCCCAGACCCCCGAAACCAGCCCCCGCACCTACGAAGTGCGCACTTTCGGCTGCCAGATGAACGTGCACGACTCCGAACGAATGTCCGGCCTGCTGGAGGCTAACGGCTACGTTCGCGCTGAGGAAGGCACCCAGCCCGACCTGGTGGTTTTCAACACCTGCGCGGTCCGCGAAAACGCTTCCAACCGCCTGTACGGCAACCTCGGTCAGCTGGCGCCGGTCAAGCGCGCCCACAAGGGCATGCAGATCGCTGTGGGCGGCTGCCTGGCGCAGAAGGACCAGGACGCCATCATTGAGAAGGCGCCCTGGGTGGACGTCGTGTTCGGCACCCACAACATTGGTGCCCTCCCCACCCTGCTGGAGCGTGCCCGCCACAACCACGAGGCGCAGGCAGAACTGCTTGAATCCCTCGAAGTTTTCCCCTCCACCCTGCCCACTAAGCGCGACCACGTGTACTCCGGCTGGGTGTCCATCTCGGTTGGCTGTAACAACACCTGCACCTTCTGCATCGTGCCGTCTCTGCGCGGTAAGGAGAAGGACCGCCGCCCCGGCGACATTCTCGCTGAGGTTCAGGCGCTGGTCGATGATGGCGCTATTGAGGTGACCCTGCTCGGCCAGAACGTGAACTCCTACGGTGTGGAGTTCGGCGACCGCCAGGCGTTCTCCAAGCTGCTGCGTGCCTGCGGTGAGATTGAGGGCCTGGAGCGTGTACGCTTCACCTCCCCGCACCCGGCAATGTTCACCGACGACGTGATTGACGCGATGGCGGAGACCCCGAACGTCATGCCCGTGCTGCACATGCCGCTGCAGTCCGGCTCCGACAAGGTGCTCAAGGACATGCGCCGCTCCTACCGTTCCAAAAAGTTCCTGAACATTCTGGACAAGGTGCGCGAGCGCATCCCGAACGCCGTGATTACCACCGATATCATTGTGGGCTTCCCCGGCGAGACTGAAGAGGACTTCCAGGACACCCTGAAGGTTGTGGAGCAGGCTCGTTTCTCCTCCGCGTTCACCTTCCAGTACTCGATTCGCCCCGGCACCCCGGCGGCGACCATGGAGAACCAGATCCCGAAGGAGGTCGTGCAGGAACGCTACGAGCGTCTGATTGCCCTGCAGGACCGCATCGCCGGTGAAGAGAACCGCAAGCAGCTCGGTAAGACCGTTGAGCTGATGGTCGTTGCGGAGGCAGGTCGTAAGGCTGACCAGACTCACCGCCTCTCCGGTCGTGGCCCGGACCAGCGCCTCGTGCACTTCTCTGTGCCCGAGGGTTGCGAGACTCCCCGCCCCGGCGACATGGTCACCGTGCCGATTACCGAGGCTGGTTCCTTCCACCTGATTTCTGACCCGACCGCCGAGCAGTATCAGCTGCGCCGCACCCGTGCCGGTGACGCGTGGGACCGCTCCCAGGCTGACTCTTGCGGTACCGGCACCACCCAGGTGCCCGGTGCGCCGGTGGGTCTGGGCATGCCGACCATCGGTCTGCGCCCCTAAAACCTATATCGAATCATGCGCCCTGTTCTTCGGGCTCTTGCCGCCACCGCAAGTGGGGGTGGGGGAACCGGTAGAATGGGGCGCATGACTATCTCCGAAACTCTGCCCGTTATCGCTATTGTGGGCCCGACCGGCACCGGTAAGAGCGCGCTCGCCATTGAGCTGGCTCTGCGTCTGAACGGTGAGTGCATTAACGCTGATTCTATGCAGTTCTACCGGGGCATGGATATCGGCACCGCAAAAATCACGGCGGAGGAGATGCGCGGTGTTCCGCACCACCTGCTGGACATCATGGACGTGCGGGACGAGGCCTCCGTAGCGGAGTTTCAGGAGCGCAGCCGCGAGCTGATCGAGCGGATTCGCGCCCGCGGCCGCTACCCGATTCTGGTGGGTGGTTCCGGTCTGTATGTGCGTGCCGCCCTGGATAAGTTGGAGTTTCCCGGCACGGATGCGCGGGTGCGTGAGCGCCTGGAGGAGCAAGCGCGTACCGAGGGTATTGGTGTTCTGCACGCCCGCCTGGCGGAGGTCGACCCGGAGTCGGCGGCGCGCGTGAAGGATGAGCGCCGCATTATTCGAGCCCTGGAGGTGTTCGAGGTGACGGGCCGCCCGTTCTCGGCGTTCATGCCGGTGCGCGAGTACGTGACGGAGAGTATTCAGATTGGCCTGGATATGGATCGTACCCTGTTGCACGAGCGTCTGCACCGCCGCGTGGAGCTGATGCATGAGCGCGGCCTGCTGGACGAGGTGCGCACCCTGAACGAGCAGGGACTGCAGGAGGGGAAGACCGCCTCCCGCGCGATTGGTTACGCGCAGTTTGCCCGCGCCCTTGAAGATGAGGATTACAGCGTGGAGCAGGCGATTGAGGATACGACGATTGCCACCCGCCAGTTTGCACGCCGCCAGCTGACCTGGTTCCGCGCGGACCCGCGCGTGCACTGGCTGGACGCGCTCTCACCCACCCTTGCCGACGAAGCGGAAGCCATCATCCGCGAAAGCACCCGATAAGCCACAATAACGAGCCGCAGCCGAACAGATACCTCGTCGAGTCGGTCGGCGCGGTAAAATCATAAACGGACAGGTCACCAACCTTAAGGACAGCATATGAGCGAGAACCCTTCCATCTGGGGCGAGCTGGCAGGCCTGACCCTCACCAAGGGTCACGGCACCGGTAACGACTTCATCTTTCTGACGGATGAGAACGCAGAAATTGCCCTTACCCCCGAGCTGGTAGCCCGCGTCTGCGACCGCCACTTCGGCATTGGCGCGGACGGCTTCATTCGTGCTGCCCGCAGCACCGCCTCCCGCGCGGGTCAGAAGCTGCTCGAGGAGCACCCGGACGCTGTCTGGTTCATGGACTACCGCAACGGTGACGGCTCTATCGCTGAAATGTGCGGCAACGGTGTGCGCGCGTTCGTGGAGTACCTGCGCGCTGAGGGCCTGAGTGAGCTTGAGGTGGGTGAGACCGTCAAGATTGGTACCCGTGCCGGTGTGAAGACTGTGGCGCGCACCGAAGAGGGTTACGCGATTGATATGGGTCCGTGGAGCTTCATTCACGGTGAGGCTGCCCGCGAGGGTGGCGAGGACTGCCTGGTGTCTGCTCGCGGCCTGAAGACTCCGCGTGCTGGCCTGTCCATTTCGATGGGTAACCCGCACACCGTGGTGATGCTCGGCTCCGACGGTAAGCTGGACGGCCTGGACCTGCACAGCCTGCCTCAGGTGAACCCCGCCCCGGTCAACGGCACGAACGTTGAGTTTGTGGTGCCGGTCGACCTGGACGTTGAGAGCGGCGCGCATGTGGGCGCTATCCGTATGCGCGTGCACGAACGTGGCGTGGGCGAGACTCTGTCCTGCGGTACCGGCGCGTGTGCGGCTGCTGCTGCGACCCGTTTCTGGGGCGGCGAGGAAGCACCGGATGAGTGGCTGGTGCATGTGCCCGGCGGTACCCTCGCGGTGACTTTCGTGCTGGGCCCGGATGACCTGGAGCATGTTGTTCTGGCTGGTCCGGCGCAGATGGTTGCGACCGTCGTGCTACGATAGTCGGCTGCAATAGCGGGCAGCCCTGGACCAGAGATTTTATAGACAAAAGCGGCGGGTGTTTTCTGACAATAAATTCAGAAAACACCCGCCGCTTTTATGTTTTAAGCAAATAGCGCCAGAGGTTTTAGTCCTCGTAGCGGTGCACCTGCAGAATACGGAAGCCCTTCGAAGTCGTATAGCGCGACACCTCAAACTCGCCGGGGTGCAGCTCCTCAAGCTGCGCGTCCATCCACTTCTGCAAAGAATCGGAGCCCAGGTTCTTCTGAACCACCAGGTAGGCGTCACCACCGGGCGCCAGGCGCGGCAGCCAGGTCAGCAGGATCTCGTGCAGAACCTCCTTGCCCACGCGAATCGGCGGGTTCGACCAGATGGTGTCAAAACGCAGTTCGGGGTCAACCGATTCGGGGGTTCCCACGGTGACGTTGGACAGGCCGAGAGCGGCGGCGTTGCGTTCGGTCAGGCTAATGGAGCGGGAGTTCACGTCCACCGCGTGCACCTGCGCCTGCGGTGCGAGCATCGCCAAAGTCAGGGTGATGGGGCCCCAACCGCAGCCGATGTCGAGCATGCGTGTACCCTGCGGGTCGGGTGCTTCCTGCAGCAAAATAGCGGTGCCCTTATCAATACCGGAGGGGCTGAAAATGCCGTTAGCTGTGGTGACGGTGACCTTGCGGCCGGCAAGCTCCACCTGCACCGGGCGGGGCTTGAATTCGGTCTCGGGGGTTTCAGAGAAATAATGCTGCTCGCTCATGCTATCCAGTGTACCGGTAGGGCAAGAACCCGCCGCACACGGGCAGAGTATGCACGGGGCGGGTCGGCAGCTTGCACGCCCTGAGCGCACAGACGACCGAACCCCCTACCTGATGCGGGCAACGGCGGTAGAATTAGAGTCGTATGAATTCTAAGAACATCCCCGTATCTGATACCGAAAAGCTGCCCAGCGATGAGCAGCTGCGCCGCACCGTAGACCGCGTTCTGGGCCGCTCCCAGGCGGCCGCCTCCGTCACGACGTATGACGCCGCCGGTACCGCGCATCACAGCGATAACTCCTCCAGCGCTCACAGCAACAATAGCCGCCGTGTGCTGGATACTCGCGCGCGCGAAATTTCTGACGTTCAGCGCGAACACTCCGAATATGACGGTGACCAGGAAGACCTCGCTGAGCGCCGCGCACTGCGCCGTATCGCGAACCTCTCCACCGAACTTGAAGACGTCACCGAGGTCGAGTACCGCCAGCTGCGCCTGGAACGCGTGGTGCTGGCTGGTCTGTGGACTGAAGGCACCGTAGAGGACGCAGAGAACTCCCTGCGTGAGCTCGCGGCACTGGCTGAAACCGCAGGTTCCGAGGTTCTGGACGGCCTGGTTCAGCGCCGCCTCAAGCCGGACCCCGGCACCTTCCTCGGCTCAGGTAAGGCGCTGGAACTCAAGGACATTGTGGAGGCGACCGGCGCTGACACCGTGATCGTCGACTCCGAACTGGCTCCCTCGCAGCGTCGTGCCCTCGAAGACATCGTGAAGGTCAAGGTCATTGACCGCACCGCCCTGATTCTCGACATTTTCGCTCAGCACGCTAAGTCCCGCGAGGGTAAGGCACAGGTTGAGCTGGCTCAGCTGGAGTACATGCTGCCGCGTCTGCGTGGTTGGGGTGCGTCCCTGTCCCGTCAGGCGGGTGGCCGTGCCGCAGCCGGTGAGGGTATCGGTTCGCGTGGTCCCGGTGAAACTAAGATTGAGATGGACCGCCGCCGCCTGCGCGCTCGCATGGCGAAGCTTAAGCGTGAGATCGCTGCGATGGCGCCGGCGCGTGAGACGAAGCGTCTGAACCGTCGCCGTAACCGCGTGCCTTCGGTGGCTATTGCCGGGTACACGAACGCGGGTAAGTCCTCCCTGCTGAACCGCCTGACCGATGCCGGCGTGCTCGTGGAGAACGCCCTGTTTGCGACGCTGGACCCGA
This sequence comes from Rothia sp. HMSC072B04, assembly GCF_001813725.1. Classification (NCBI taxonomy): domain Bacteria; kingdom Bacillati; phylum Actinomycetota; class Actinomycetes; order Micrococcales; family Micrococcaceae; genus Rothia; species Rothia sp. HMSC072B04. Next base: position 89,357 of record NZ_KV813797.1, read on the forward strand.
CCGTCCGTAAGGCTCAGACCCCGGACGGTATCGGCTACACCCTCTCTGACACGGTGGGTTTCGTGCGTTCGCTGCCGACCCAGCTGGTGGAGGCGTTCCGCTCCACCCTGGAAGAGGTCGCTGACGCTGACGTCATCCTGCACGTGGTGGATGCTTCGCACCCGGACCCGGAGGGGCAGATTCGTGCTGTCCGCGAGGTCATCGCGGAGGTTGACGCCCGCCATATCCCCGAGATCATTGTGCTGAATAAGGCGGATGCCGCCGACCCGTTCGTGCTGGAGCGTATGCGCCAGCGCGAGCCGGAGCACGTGATCGTTTCGGCGCGTACCGGTGAGGGCATTGAGGAGCTGAAGCAGAAGATCGCGGACACCATTCCGCGCCCCTCCATTGAGGTGAAGCTGCTGATTCCGTATTCGCACGGTGAGATTATTTCGCGCCTGCACGAGTGGGACGCCGAAATTAAGAGCACCGATTTCGTATCGGACGGCACCTTCGTGGTGGCTCTGGTCCGTGAGGATGTCGCCTCCGAACTGTCCGAGTATGTGCTGGAGGGCGACCTGCTGGAGATCCTGGAAGAGGAACTTGCGGAGGCACACGCCCTCACTGAGGCGACCGCATCTGACTCCGAGCAGCCCTCTAACTCTGAGGCTCTCTAAGGGCGGATGAGCGTGACCGAGAGCATCAACGCGCCCAAAAACACCCCGGGAACTGGGCCCGGACCGGGGACCGACGGCACCCGATTCACCGGACAGGAGCTTGAGACCCTGCCCGGTGCGAAGGATGCCCTGACCCTGCTGGATGAGGTGGTTGCCGCCACTGGCGGTCAGAATCGTGCCGGTCAGCGCACCATGGTGGCGCATGTGGCGCAGGCTCTTGAACTGCAGCGTCACCTGCTGGTCCAGGCGGGTACCGGTACCGGTAAGTCCCTGGGCTACCTGGTTCCTGCCCTGGCGAGGGTGGGGGAGTCGGACCAGCCGATTGTCGTTGCGACGGCGACCCTTGCCCTGCAGGCGCAGATCGTGAACCGCGATATTCCGCGTCTTCTACAAGCGCTGGAGCCGCGCCCGGAATCGCAGGCGCAGGTGGCTCTGCTCAAGGGCCGCAATAACTACCTCTGCGTGCACAAGCTGGAGGGCGGCTACCCGGAAGACGAGCCGGATGCTCTCTTTGACATGCCTTCTTCGACCTCCCGCGTGGGTGAGGAAGTGGTGCGCCTGCGCGAGTGGGCCGACCGCACGGAGACCGGCGACCGTGACGAGCTGAAGCCCGGCGTCTCTGACCGCGCCTGGGCTCAGGTATCGGTCAGTGCCGCCGAGTGTCTGGGCCGCCGCTGCCCGCTGGTGGAAGAGTGCTTTAGCGAGATGGCGCGTGGCCGTGCCGCTGAGGCTGACATTGTCATCACGAACCACGCCCTGCTGGCGATTAACGCTTTCGAGGGCATGAAGGTTCTGCCCGAACATGAGACGGTCATTATTGATGAGGCTCATGAGCTGGTGGACCGCGTGACCGGTGCCGTGTCTGGTTCTTTGACGGTTGCGATGGTTCGCCGTGCGGCGCGTAGCGTGAAGAAGCATTCAAAGGCTGATTCCGGCGCACTGGAAATGGCTGCCGGCACCCTGGAGACCGCGTTCGAGGGTCTTGCCGAGGGCCTGCTGAAAGGCCTGGACGGTCGCCTTTTGACCGCTATTTCTGCGGTCAATGATGCCGCCCGCACCGCCCTGTCCGATACCAAACCAGACGGGCAGGACGTTGACGCCGGCCTGCAGATGGCGCGCTCGCGTGTCTCTGAGGTACACGACATGAGTAGCCGCATTCTGGAGGCTTCGGGCGAGCAGGACGTTCTGTGGATTTCTCGTCAGGGTGGTTGGGAGAACGGCCGCTACGTGGCTGCTTCCGATACCGACCCGGCGACCCTGAACATCGCCCCCTTGAGCGTCGGTTTGCAGCTACGTGACGGTCTGTTCGCTGACCGCACCGTGATTCTGACGAGTGCGACCCTGACGGTGGGTGACTCTTTTGACGTTGCCGCCGGTGCCCTGGGACTGCAGGGCGAGGGCGCGCCGCGCTGGACGAGCATCGACGTGGGTTCGCCTTTCGACTACCGCAAGCAGGGCATCATGTACGTTGCCGGGGATTTGAAGCCTCCGGGATTCGGTGTGCACGAGGGCCAGCTGGATCGTCTGCGTGAGCTGTGCGAGGCGTCGGAGGGCGGTGCCCTGGGCCTGTTCTCCTCGAAGCGTGCCGCTGAGCGTGCCGCCGAGTACATGCGTGAGCACAGCGACCTGAACATTCTTCTGCAGGGTGAGTCTTCGCTCAAGGCTCTGGTGGAGGAGTTCAGCGAGGACGTTGACTCATGCCTGTTCGGAACGATGAGCCTGTGGCAGGGCGTGGACGTTCCCGGTGACTCTTGCCGCCTGGTGGTGATGGACCGCATCCCGTTCCCCCGCCCGGATGACCCGATTGCGCAGGCTCGTACGGAGGCGGTGAACCGTCATCGCGGTAACGGCTTTATGGCGGTTTCTGCTCACCACGCGGCGATTCGTATGGCGCAGGGCGCGGGTCGCCTGATCCGTTCGGTGTCTGACCGCGGCGTGGTGGCTGTGCTGGATTCTCGCGTGGCGACTAAACGCTACGGCGGTTTCTTGATGAAGGCGATGCCGCCGATGTGGTCGACGCAGAATAAGGCTGCGGTGACCGGCGCGTTGGCTCGTCTTTCGGCGAGTATTGAGCGTTAGCTCGGGCAAGATTCATCCCTGGCTACGCCGCCGCCCCGTTTTGGGCATATAAATTTAGACATATAGAAATCACCCCGGTGATACGTGAACGTTTACGTATCACCGGGGTGATTTCTATAGAGAGCTAAAAGCCTCGTAGCTATGTCTTTTAGAGGCTGTGTTGTTTAAAACAGCTTCTTTGAGATGCTGTGGCTGTTTAGAGCCCGCGTCTTTCAGAGACTGCATCTTCTAGAGGCTGTGGTTTTCTAGAGACTACGCAGCACGGAGACGACCTTACCCATGACGGTTGCGCGGTCACCCATAATCGGCTCGTAGTTGGAGTTGCGCGGCATGAGCCAGGTGTGGCCGTCAACCTGACGGAACACCTTTACGGTTGCTTCATCGTCGAGCAGAGCAGCAACGATATCGCCGTTGTCTGCGGTGTGCTGCTCGCGGACAACCACCCAGTCGCCGTCGCAGATTGCGGCGTCAATCATGGAATCGCCCTTGACCTTGAGCATGAAAAGCTTGCCGTTACCGACCAGCTGGCGGGGCAGGGCAAGCACATCCTCCACGGACTGCTCGGCGGTAATGGGGCCGCCCGCTGCAATTCGTCCAACCAGGGGAACGGGTACGAGGTCCTCATCGCCGACTTCGAAGTTCGGCAGCTCGGGCAGGGAAGAGGAAGCGCTACCGTGGATGCCGACGCCGTTCTCATCCAGCACCTCAATGGCGCGGGGGAGCTTGGGGTCGCGGCGAATGTAGCCCATGGTCTCGAGACGGCCGAGCTGGTGAGTGACCGAAGACAGGGACGCAAGACCCACCATGTCACCAATCTGGCGCATGGACGGCGGGTAACCCTTTTGTTCAATCTCGGTGCGGATCGCGTCAAGAATCTTCTGCTGGCGCGCGGTCAGCGCCGGACGGGGTGCTGTTGCCATTTCTTTTCCTTCGGTCTGTGCCCCGATTTCTGTATTCCGGTCTCTGCAGTCTGTTTGAGACACAGTCCGGTCGGGGCACGGATGGGTGCTTCACACGTTTTCCGATGGTGTCCTAAAAATTTTTTGGTTCTGCTGAAATTGGTCTTATCTCGTCAGGGGGTGGAGGAATTCTATCCGTGCCGGAGCGATACGCGGGCAACGAGTATGCGCCTCCGCCCTATAAAACTCAGTCAGCAGCACCTGCATTTAGATACAGAACCAAGCTGTAACGGGTACAGAAACCTGCTGTGAGTAGGACTCATCAGGAGCGTGTGGAACGTCTCTTGACACCAGTGTAGAACACTACACCGAAAAACTCAAACAAATATTCTAGATTTTTTCTTCGAAACTCGAAGAAATTTTTAGTACATCTCTGCTAGACTTTAGAACAAGAGTTCGTATATACTCTTGAATCTCTCCTGGAATTCAGGATTTACGGGTGAATGTTCGAAAAATATTCGAAGATTCAACCCGGAGTCTTTCGGGAGAGGAGAGTGAATGGGTGTTCGAATGTATTCGAATCCTCTGCCTCTCTCTTCGCATGATCTACCTTGGATGCTCTAGGGAGCATCTGGCGAAGAGAGAGCGCAGGGGATGGGGTTCCGGGGTCACCCAGTGCGACCCAGCGCAGCCCGGTGCATCCGACGCTCTGACCTAACTAGGGACTAGCTACCCAATAGTTATCGCCTAACAATCACCACTCCATAGTTATCACTCAACTAGGACCTCCGAGCGGGTATCGCTCGGCATTGCTAGACCCGCGGGGCAACCCCGGGGCGAGCTGAGAGAAAGGAACCACAATGACTACTGCAGCACCTATTGCTTCTCGTGGCACTTCTGCACACCTTCCGGCAGGTTTGGTGGTACTTCACCCCGCCCGCACTGCGTCCGCCAGCACCGTGTCGGCCCGCACCATGCAGGGGCGTTCTCGTGTGCCTGCGTCTTCGCAGTCTGTTCGCTCTTCTCGTGCGGCTCATGCGCCTCGCCCCGCTCAGGTGGGTCAGCCTACTCGTGTTCCCGCCGCTTCTGCCCCTGCTGGCTCTATTCAGGCACCGGTTCGCTCTGTAGCTTCTGGCGCGCAGACTGCTTCTGATGCGCAGACCCCTAGCGTGAAGAGTGTTCTTCTGGCTAAGGGCGGCGAGTTTCTGCGCGCGGTTCCCGCTTCTATTCGTCGTCTTGGTACTGTGCGCGGTTTCCTGAAGGGGCTGCCTCTGCTGACTTTGGCGGCGCTGATTGTGCTCGGTGCTATTAGCTTCTTTGGCCCGGCGGCTTCTGCTTCTGTGGAGAACGCTTCGGTGACTCGAACCGTCGTTGTGGTCAAGCATGGCGAGACCCTGTGGGATATTGCTCAGGCGGTGGATCCGCAGGGTGACACCCGTGATACTGTGGTTCGTATTATGGAGTTGAACTCGTTGACCAGCACCTCTGTTGATGCCGGTCAGCGTCTGGAAATTCCTCAGACTCAGCGCTAAGCATGGACACGTACGTGGTTGGCTTCTGCATGAGGTTGATGTCTTGACTCCGAACCCGCTATCTCTCAAGCTGAGCGCTTGAGTCGAATTCTTGAGCCTATGAAATAGGAGCGCACCGATGCCTGTTCCCGTTGAACCCACACTCACCGAAATTGAATCTGCACAGGAAACTGAATCTGTACAGAATGCTCAGACTGCTCGTCCTGTGGTTGCTGTTTTGGGGGAACCCGGAACTCGTGGCGCCTTGGTGAAGCTTCTTCAGGATGCGGGGGCGGACGTGATCGTAACCGCTGTGCCCGATCAGCTGCGTGAGGCTGACGGCATGGTGGTTACCGGCGGTGCGAGCTCTCTTGAGGCGTACGAAGACCTGAAAGCTAAGGACGCTGAGCGTGTGATTGGCCGCCGCGTTGCCGGTGGTCGTCCGGTGCTGGTTGCCGGTGCGGCACTGAGCTGCCTCTTTGACTCTATTATGGTGGAGCATCCGCAGATGGGGCAGGTTCAGGTGCAGGGCATGGGGGAGTGGCCCGGCGAGGGCGTGGAGCTTTCTACCCGCGAGGTAACTCCCGGTGTTGCTACTTTGCGCCCGTCCGCCGATAGTACGCTGCTCAAGGATCTTGAGGGCGAGGCTCACTTCAAATCTGAGCACGGCGTTTTTGAGTGGGCTTTTGATCAGAGCATTGAATATATTGCCCCTCCGGCGGTGACTTGGACTGTCACCGAGCCCGCCTATATCGCGGCGGTTGAGAACGGTCCGCTGACGGCGGTGCAGTTCTGCCCGGTGGGCTCTGGCGAGCTGGGGGCGGAGTTTATGCGCCGCTGGGTTGCGTCCCTGGCGGTGACCGGTCGCCTGTCTTCTGAGTCTCTGTCTTCTGGAGACTCCGCTACTGCTGCGGGAGGTAACTAATGTCTGCACCCGTTCTTGAACTTCTGCCCGCTGTTGATATTTCTGAAGGCTACGCGGTGCGCCCGGTGGGTGGCACCCTGTCCGGTGGTGAGCAGCGCCTCGACCCTGTTGAGTCGGCTCTGACCTGGGTGAAGTCTGGTGCCCGCTGGATTCACCTGGTTGACCTTGATTTGGCATTTGGTCGCGGCACGAATACTGAGGTTCTGGCTGAGGTGGTTGCCGCCGTCCGTGCAGAGAATGCCCGCGGCTCCGCTCCGGTTCGTATTCAGGTCAGCGGCGGTGTGCGCAATGCTGAGAGTCTGGAGCGTGCCCTGAGTCTGAATCCGGACCGCGTGAACGTGACCAGTGCGGCGCTGACGGATTCTTCCTGGCTTGAAGGCACTCTGGCTCGTTACGCCGATTCTGATCTTCTGGCTCTTGGTCTCGATGCCCGCTATAACCCTGAGCGGGGCTGGGTGACGGTGGCTCGCGGTACCGACTGGTCGGGCCCTGATCTGGCGGAGGCGCTGGCGTGGCTGGAGGGCGCGGGCGTGCGCCGCTATATCGTCACGGATGTGAGCAAGGACGGTTCTCTGGCGGGTCCCGGTGCGGAGCTGCTGGATGAGGTGCTGGCGCAGACTGCCTGCCGGGTGGTGGCGTCCGGTGGTGTGGCGTCGCTGGCTGATCTTGAGAAGCTGCGTTCCATGGTGCCTCATGGTTTGGAGGGTGTGGTGCTTGGCAAGGCGCTGTATGTGGGTAACTTTAGTTTTGAGCAGGCTCTTGAGGCTGCTGGCTTCCGCTAAAGCTACCGTTCCCGCTAACCCGAACGGACTTTATATATGACGAAGCCCCGTCTTCCTCAGCGTGAGGGAGACGGGGCTTCGTGATGACATAAACCAGGGGCGGTTTAGTGGACCAGCTGGTTTAGCGTGCGTCCTGGTTTAGTACACGTGCTGGTTTAGTAGACCGGGCCGGTGAGCTTTTCGCCGGGGCCCTTGCCGGGCTCGTCCGGGAAGGGGGATGCTTCACGGAATGCGAGCTGCAGGGTGCGCAGGCCGTCGCGTAGGGGCGCTGCGTGCTGGGAGCCGATTTCGGGTGCTGCGGCGGTGACGAGGCCTGCCAGTGCGGTGATAAGCTTGCGTGCTTCGTCGAGGTCCTTGAGGTCGTCGGCGTTTTCGTCTGCTGCTAGGCCGCACTTGACGGCTGCAGCGCTCATCATGTGGATGGCTGCGGAGCTGATGATTTCGATGGCGGGTACGTCTGCGATGTCGCGCAGCTGTTCGTTGACGGCTTCGACCTGCTCTTCGGTGAGTTCGGTGTGGCCGTGTACGGGGGTTTCTTCTTCCGCGGTGAAGCGGAAGTTCGTGTTTTCAGTGCTCATAGTCTTAGAATCTCATATTTCGTTTGTTTCGGTAAATGCGTCCTTAAGAGTGGGCACTTCTAGGGACTTTCTGGAGGAGTCCCCGCAATTTTTATGGTGTTTTGCGTCTATTTCCTTGCGTCTGTCGGGGATTCTGCGGTATGGTTGTAGGCAGTTTGCAAGTGGAGCATGCCTCCCACCCGGTTGACCGCCGCAGGCGTTTGTTTGCGAGTTTTGAGGTGAACGGGTTCGTCCGCCGCTTTCGGCGTACGCTGGTTTGTGCCTCCGCTTGTGTAACTGCGGGGGCTTTTTTAGTGCCCGCAACGGATAGTATTCACGGGGAAACCCACAGAGCACAGGAGCTAGTCATTAGCGAACCACGCATTAACGATCGTATCCGCGTTCCCGAGGTCCGTCTTGTCGGTCCCGGTGGCGAGCAGGTAGGCGTTGTCCCTCTGAAGGACGCTCTGCGTCTGGCTGAGGACGCCGAACTCGACCTGGTCGAGGTTGCCCCGAACGCGAAGCCGCCCGTGTGCAAGCTCATGGATTACGGTAAGTACAAGTACGAAGCCGCAATCAAGGCTCGTGAATCCCGCAAGAAGCAGGCTAATGCCGTTCTGAAGGAGATCCGTTTCCGCCTGAAGATTGATACCCACGACTACGAAACCAAGGTTGGACACGCTCGTCGTTTCCTTTCCGGTGGTGACAAGGTCAAGGCAATGATTCAGTTCCGTGGTCGTGAGCAGCAGCGCCCCGAGATGGGTGTGCGTCTGCTGGAGCGTCTGGCGGCTGAGCTGGCTGAGGTGAGCACCGTTGAGTCTCGCCCCCGTCAGGATGGCCGCAACATGGTGATGGTTCTGGCTCCGCTTCGCGGTAAGGCAGAGGCTCGCCGTGAGCAGGGCGCCGGCGGTCGCAAGGGTCGCGAGCGTATTGACACGACCAAGGCGAAGCCCGTAACTAATTCTCTGGCAGACGCTATGCCTGCTGAGTTGAAGGCACAGGCTTCCGCCGAGTAGGGAACCGGGTCGTCACTTTAGGATGGGCACGCGCCTCCACCGTTGGGTGGGTGTTGCGGGTTCACCCGGTGCCGGTTCCGAGGCACCTCGTCAGGGGTGCCTCACCTTTGGTCCTTGGGGCTGATGCGTGTATCGCTCAACCCCACTAAGCTACCCCGCTGTTGTGGCGGGGGATGAATGTAAGGAGAACGGCAGCTATGCCGAAGCAGAAGACCCACTCTGGTGCTAAGAAGCGCTTCAAGCTCACCGGTAGCGGCAAGGTTAAGCGCCAGCAGGCGAACCGTCGCCACTACCTGGAGCACAAGTCCTCTCGTCTGACCCGTCGTCTGGCTTCTGACCAGATCGTTACCGGCGGCCAGGCAAAGGTTGTCAAGAAGATGCTGGGTAAGTAAGCAACGCTTACTCTCTGCACCTGGCGCACCGATAGTGGTGCGCACTGATTAAAGACTCGCTCCTGTTCAGCGTGATATGTGAGCTGTTCAGGACATAAGACGAAGGAGACACACGTGGCACGTGTGAAGCGCGCGGTTAACGCGCACAAGAAGCGCCGTACTATTCTCGATCGTGCATCCGGCTACCGCGGTCAGCGTTCTCGCCTGTACCGTAAGGCTAAGGAGCAGGTCACTCACTCGCTGGTTTACAGCTACGACCACCGTCGTAAGAAGAAGGGTGACTTCCGTCGCCTGTGGATCCAGCGTATCAACGCTGCTTCCCGCGCACAGGGCCTGACCTACAACCGCTTCATCCAGGGCCTGAAGGCTGCTGGTGTTGAGGTTGACCGCCGTATGCTGGCTGAGCTGGCTGTTAACGAGCCCGCTGCCTTCAACGCACTGGTTGAGATTGCTAAGAACAACCTGCCCGAGGACACCTCGGCTCCCAAGGCTTAATTAGCCTAGGTTGTCTGCTTCTGCCTTGAAGATCTAGGTTCGGGGTGGGATGCTCAAGCGTCGTGAGCGGCCGTCTGCACTTTTGAGTGTGGGCGGTCGCTTTCTGCGTATCTGGGGCGCTTGTGGCTGTTGTGCTTGTGACTGTTCTGCGTTCTTTGGGTGCGTCTTTGCCTGTACCCTTTAAGAGTGAACTTTTTTGAACGTATTAGTACCCCCGTTGTGATGTCCAATCCGCAGGCTGATCGTGTGCGCGATATTGCGAAGTTGCGTACCCGTGCGGCGCGCACGAAGAAGGGCCAGTTCTTGGTGGAAGGCCCGCAGGCTGTGCGTGAGGCGTTGAAGGCGCATTTGAAGAAGCCGATTCTGGACGCGGTATATGTCACGGAGGCGGCTTTTGATCGTCATGAGGATATTGCCGAGTTGCTGGAGCAGGTCTACGGTACTCCCACTCCGGAAGAGGGCCGCCGCGTATTCATGCGCGTGGTGACCGATGAGGTGCTGGAGGCGATGGCTGATTCGGTGAGCCCGCAGGGTATTATTGCGGTTTCCTTTATGGTGGATGCGTCGTTCTCGCTGCTGTGGGGTGAGGGCGCGTTGAACCCGAAGCTGATTGCTGTGCTGTCTCGTGTGCAGGATCCGGGTAATGCGGGCACTATTCTTCGCGTGGCTGATGCGGCCGGTGCTGACTTGGTGATTACGACTAGGGGTTCGGTGGATTTGTATAACCCGAAGACGGTGCGTTCTACCGCGGGTTCGCTGTTCCATGTGCCGATTATTCAGGGCGTGCAGCTGGAGGATTTCGCGGAGGATGTGAAGTCTCAGGGTACTGCTGTGCTAGCTGCTGACGGCTATGGCGCGGTGAATCTGCAGGAGTTGAGCGAGTACACTGCGGCTCGTCGTGCCGGAGTGGAGGCGAGTGCTCCTTCCGGTGTGAAGGGTAATTTTGATCTTTCTAAGCCGACCATGTGGCTTTTCGGGAATGAAGCGCAGGGCTTGAACGCTGAAGAGAAGGCGGCCGCCACTATGCGCGTGGCTGTTCCTGTCTATGGTTCGGCTGAGTCTTTGAATGTGGGTACGGCTGCTGCTGTGTGCCTGTATGCTTCGGCGATGGCTCAGCGCGGCGTTTCTCGCTAGATTTTTCTAGGTTTTGGGCGGTTCGCGGCTGTGGCATAGCGGCGGGCCGCCTTAGCCTCATAGGTTTTAGAGTTTTAGTTTAGGGCTGAGAAAGGGAAAATATGTCTGCTCCTTCTGGTCATTCGGGTTCGGGCGCGATTATTGCCGCGCTGGGTGCGAATCTGGGTATTGCGGTGCTGAAGTTTTTGGCTTTTGCGCTGACTCGTTCTTCGTCGATGTTGGCGGAGGCTATTCACTCGGTGGCTGACTCGGGTAATCAGCTTTTGCTTCTTCTGGGCGGTCGCGCTTCGCAGAAGCAGGCTGATGAGGAGCACCCGTTTGGTTATGGCCGTAACCGCTATATTTACGCGTTTATTGTTTCGATTATTATCTTTGCCCTGGGTGGCTTGTTCGCTCTGTATGAGGGTTATGAGAAGCTGCATGACCCGCACGGTATTACTGAGTGGCAGTGGGTTCCGGTGGCTGTTCTGGTGGGTTCGATTCTGCTGGAGGGTAATTCGTTCCGCGTGGCGGTGAAGGAGTCGCGTGATCTGAAGGGCAAGCAGAGCTGGATGCGTTTCTTGCGTACTTCGAAGAACCCGGAGCTTCCGGTGCTTCTGCTGGAGGATGCGGGTGCGCTGCTGGGTCTGATTTTTGCGCTCTTTGGTGTGGGTCTGACTCTGTTGACCGGTAATGGTCTGTGGGATGCGTTCGGTACCCTGGCTATTGGTGTGCTGCTGGTCTTTATTGCTGTGTTCCTTGCGGTGGAGATGAAGTCCCTGATTTTGGGTGAGGCTGCTTCTCCGGAGGATTTGGCGAAGATTCGTGCGGCGATTGAGGATGGCGATAGCGAGCGCATTATCCACATTAAGACCGTGCATCTGGGTCCTGAGGAGATTCTGGTGGCGGCAAAGATTCGTATTCATGATGCTGACACCGGTCGTGCGGTAGCTGATGAGATTGACGCTGCTGAGGTGCGTATTCGTGAGGCTGTTCCTGCGGCGCGCATCATTTATTTGGAGCCGGATATTTTCCGGGCTTAGTTCTAGGAGATTTTCGTTATGACCGTTGAGATGATCGTTGATGGTTTGCTAAAGATTTTCGTTGGCCTGATCATTCTTTTGGTGTACCTGCGTCTGACTCACCGTTCTCAGGCGGGGCACCAGACCCCGATTGATACCATCGGTAACTTTGTCATCGGTGGTGTGTTCGGTGGCGTGTTGTACAGCACGCAGATTAGCCTGTTCTACTTTGTCATCTACATGGTGTTTACGCTGTGCATGATTCAGCTGCTGAACGTGGCGACCACGAAGATTCGTTTTCTGCATATGGCGGTGCGTGAGCAGCGCGTGCCGGTCATTACGGATGGTGATATCGATATTAAGAGCTTCCAGCAGGCAGATGTGGTTCTTGATCCGATGCGCCTGATTGCTGACCTTCGTGCGCAGGGTATTTACGACCTGGAAGACATTGAGTTCGCTCAGATTGAGCCGAATGGTGTGCTGAGTGTGATTCGTAAGGGCGACGGTGTGCCGAACTTTGCTCTGATTGTGAAGGGTACCTTGGTCACTCGCGATATCGCGGATGCGCACAAGACCGAGGATTGGGTGTACCTGCAGTTGCGTGCGGCTGAGGTCGAACTTGAGGATGTCTTCCTCATGGAGTTCAAGAACGGTAACCGCCTGCTCATTCTGCTCAATGACGGCACTACTATTCGCCGTGAGGTGGCAGAAGCCTCGAATATGAATGATAAGGAAGAAGAGTGGCAGGAAGGCGTGGAGGAAGCTCCTGAGCCGGAGGATACTGAGGATGCTAAGAAGGAAGTAGCGGAGCACGCTGCTGAGGATGCGCATCCGACGAAGGATTCTAAAGCGTAGAAGAAGGTAGAGAAAGATGAGTGAAGTGTCGCCCTCGTTTGAGGTTCAGGTGGTTGGCGCCGCCGTGGTTGATTCTTTGGAGGCTCCGACCCGTATGCTGGTGGCTCAGCGTTCTGAGCCGCAGACTGTTGCCGGCATGTGGGAGTTCCCGGGCGGTAAGGTCGAGCCGGGGGAGAGCTGCGAGCAGGCGCTGGTGCGTGAGCTGAAGGAGGAGCTGGGCGTGCAGGCGCGTTTGGGTGCTGAGGTGCCCGGCGCGTACCCGCAGGGCTGGCGTCTGAGCGAGCGTCTGGCGATGCGCGTGTTCTTTGCGGAGATTCTTTCGGGTACTCCGGATACTTTGGAAGATCACAGCGCGCTGCGGTGGATGTCGTTGCCGAAGTCTAAGGATGACGCGCAGGCGTACGATGATTTGCTGGGTTTGCCGTGGATTCCGGCGGATTTGCCGATTGTTTCGGCTCTTCTGCAGCAGCTGCAGGATACAGGTACTGGCGAGGCGTAATCCTAGTGCTGTGGCGCTAAGACTCTGTGTTGGCTCGTTGCGAGGCTAAGTCACCGTTATGTGACAAACTCGCGGCGGTAGTGTGATAAATTTTCTACATCTTTTTTGACGCTGTTTGAAGGCGGGATTCCCTATGAGGAGTCCCGCCTTTATTCATATTTTGAGGGTGATTTATGCGCCGTGTAATCCTGACTTGTGTATTTGTGGGGGAGAGGAATTTGTCATATATGGGTTCGACACGGATACATACTTTGGAAACCAATCGGCAGGCGGGTAGTATTGAGGGAGAAATCACATACGTATTGGGAGACAATGATGACTGCTCAACCCCCGTTTGATCCGGGTACCTACCGCTCCGACGCGGTTCCCTCGGACACTCAAGCTATTTATATTCAGGAAGGCGGCGCTGAGCCGCGCGGAATTCTGTTCCACTCGCCGACCAAGCACCCGAAGATTCTGCGTCTGCAGGAGATTATGATTGTCTCCGCGCTGCTCTGCTTGATCCACGGTGTTATTTCCTCGGTCGCACCGGATAACCTGTCCCCGCTGAAGGGTCTGCCGGAGGTCGGCGTTGCAGGCGGTATCGGCCTGCTGGTTGTTTCTGCGGTTGTGTACATCTGGGTGTACTTCACGATTCAGAAGGGCAAGCGTCTGGGCCTGACTGTCGGTCTGATTTTTGCAATTCTGGGTGCGTTCGTGGCGATCCTGTCTCTGATTGGTAATGTCATTGACGCTCAGCGCTACGGCTTCGTGCCCCTGTACGCGGCATGGTTCATTGCGAACGTGCTGTGGATTCGTGCTTCTTTTGACCCGGCTGTGAAGCAGGCTCTGAAGTAGAAGCGCTCTCTTCAACCCTGTTATTGAAAAGATATACTCTAGAACGCCCGGATGGACTATCCGGGCGTTCTGCTGTTTACGATTCCTTCTCTGGTCTAAAATGGATAGGATATGCGCCCGTCGCCTTCCCCCCTGTTCCGCACCCTGTGTGGGTAGCCGGGGGAGAGCAGACGGTGCTACCTAAGGTGTATAACGAGCCAGCCGGCATAGTGCCGGTGGTATGCAGAGAAGAGTGACAATGACCGATTCCGTGCAGGAACACGAGGGTCTTAACGGCCCGGCTCAGGTTCTCGCCCGCATTGCGCAGGTTCTGGAGGAGAACCCCGAGAACGGTTTGGACGCTATCCGTGAGGCTTTTGAGGCTGAGCATGAGCGTGCCAAGCATGAGATTCGCGAGAAGGCTAAGGACTTTGACAGCCTCAAGGAGGTGCGCCTGAGCTTCTTCGGTGAGAAGGGCATCATGAGCATCGCTAACCGCCAGATGCGTGATCTTCAGAACCAGCACAAGGGCCCGGTGGGTAAGCTGATGGGTCAGGCTCGTGCAGCCCTGACTGAGGCTATTGAGGCTCGTACCGCTGAGCTGGAGGCTGAGCGTGAGGCTCGCATCCTGGCTGAGGAAGCTGTGGACGTTTCTGCTGCTTCGCCTCGCCGTTCCCTGGGCGGCCGCCACCCGATTGCTCTGATGCAGGAGCGCCTGACCGATATTTTCGTCGGTATGGGTTGGGAGGTTGCTGACGGCCCGGAGCTGGAGTCTGAGTGGTACAACTTTGACGCTCTGAACATTAAGCCGGACCACCCGGCGCGCGAAATGCAGGACACCTTCTACGTTGAGCCGAAGAACGCTCACCTGCTGCTGCGCACCCACACCTCCCCGGTGCAGATGCGTTCGCTACTTTCGCGTGAGCTGCCGCTGTACATTGTGTGCCCCGGCCAGGTGTACCGCACCGATGAGCTGGACGCGACCCACACCCCGGTCTTCCACCAGATTGAGGGCCTGGCCGTGGATAAGGGCCTGACCATGGCTGACCTGAAGGGCACCCTGGAGTACATGGCACGCGCCATGTTCGGCGAAGAGGCTAAGATTCGCCTGCGCCCGAACTTCTTCCCCTTCACTGAGCCTTCCGCTGAGCTGGATTTGTGGCACCCGAACGCTAAGGGCGGCCCGCAGTGGATTGAGTGGGGCGGCTGCGGCATGGTGAACCCGAATGTTCTGCGTGCTGCGGGTATTGATCCTGAGGAGTACTCGGGCTTCGCTTTCGGTATGGGTATTGAACGTACCCTCATGTTCCGTAACAACGTCGCTGACATGCATGACATGGTTGAAGGCGACATCCGTTTCTCTGAGCAGTTCGGGATGGAGATCTAAATTATGCGTGTACCCCTGTCATGGCTGCGCGAGTTCGTGCCTGTAGCCGAGGATGCTTCGGCTGAAGATTTGATGGCAACCCTGGTGAAGGTTGGCCTGGAAGAAGAAGACGTTCACCGCCCCTCTGATGAGCTGTCTGGCCCGATTGTGGTTGGTCAGGTGCTCTCTATGGAGCCGGAGACCCACTCGAACGGCAAGACCGTGAACTGGTGCCAGGTGCGTGTGGTTCCGGAGGGTCAGGAGCAGACTCTGACCGGTAAGGGCATTGAGCCTTCCGGTGTTCAGGGCATTATTTGTGGTGCCCACAATTTCAAGCCCGGCGACAAGGTTGTTGTGACCCTGCCCGGCGCTGTTCTGCCCGGTGGTTTCGCGATTACCGCTCGTAAGACCTATGGCCACAAGTCGGCTGGCATGATTGCCTCGACTCGTGAGCTGGGTATTGGTGATGATCACGGTGGCATTCTGGTGCTTTCGACTCTGGGCCTGGACCCGGAGCTTGGCACCGATGCGATGGAGCTGCTGGGCCTGTACGATCAGGCTGCCGAGGTGAACGTGACCCCGGACCGCGGTTACGCGTTCTCCCTGCGCGGTATTGCTCGCGAGTGGTGCCACGCGACCGGTTCTTCCTTCGAGGATTTTGTGCTGGCATACGGCGAGCGCGCCCCGGAGGCGAACGAGTCCGGTCACCCGGTTTCTCTGCGTGATGAGGCCCCAATTCACGGTAACCCCGCATGCACTCGTTTCGTGATGCGTGAGGTGTCGGGCGTGAAGGCGGACGCGCCGGTTCCGACCTGGATGTCTTCGCGTCTGCGTCTGGCGGGTGTGCGCTCGCTGTCGCTGCCGGTGGATATTTCGAACTACGTGATGCTGGAGACCGGCCAGCCGCTGCACTTCTACGATGCTGACAAGGTTCAGGGTGAGATTGTGGTGCGTCGCGCCGCTGCTGGCGAGAAGCTGGTGACCCTGGACGGTGTTGAGCGTACTCTGCACCCCGAGGATATTGTCATTGCTGATGATTCCGGCGTGATTGGTCTTGCCGGTGTGATGGGTGGCGCTTCGACTGAGGTGACCGATTCGACCACCCGCATTCTGGTGGAGTCTGCTCGTTTTGATGAAGTGTCGGTGGCTCGTACCGCTCGCCGTCACAAGCTGATTTCTGAGTCCTCGAAGCGTTTTGAGCGTGGCGTGGATCCGCAGATTCAGGCTGCGGCTGCTCAGCGTGCGGTTGAGCTGCTGGTTGAGCTGGCTGGTGCTCAGGTTGAGCCGGGCGTTACTGATGTGTCGCTCGGTTATGAGCCGGTCGTGATTGATCTGCCTGCTGACTACACTGCCGGTCGTATTGGCGTGGATTACTCGCCGGAGCAGATTGAGTCTTGCCTGCGTGAGATTGGCTGCTCGGTGGAGCGTACCGAGTCTGGTTACGCGGTGACTGTCCCGTCGTGGCGTACTGACCTGCGTGCGAAGGAGGACCTGACTGAGGAAATCGCACGTATTGACGGTTACGAGAACATCCCCTCGACTCTGCCGGTGGCTCCTGCGGGTCGCGGTTACACTCCGGAGCAGGCGGGTAAGCGTCGTGCGCTGAATGCGTTGGCGGCTTCGGGCCTGACTGAGGTTTTCGCGTACCCCTTCGTGTCGGCTGATGCGAACAACCTGTGGTCGGCTCCGTGGGTGAGCACCCCTGAGAACCCGGTGACTGAGGTTCCTTCGGTTCGCCTGGAGAACCCGATTTCTTCGGCTGAGGGCTGGATGCGCCGCTCGCTGCTGCCGGGCCTGGTTGAGGTACTGAAGCGTAACCTGTCTCGTGGTTTCAAGAACCTGGCTATTTTCGAGGCGGGTCACGTGTTCATTCCGGGTGAGCAGCTGGGTTCGGAGTCTATTCCGCCGCTGGGTGCTCGTCCTTCGGATGAGGTTCTGGCTGATTTGAATGCCGGTATTCCGCAGCAGCCTACTTTCATTGCTGGTCTGTTTGCAGGTACTGAGCATGAAGTGATGCCGGGTGCCGCTCCGCGCGCTTACGATTGGCGTGATGCTCTGGACGCTGTGCGTCTGGTGGCTGCCGCTGTTTCGGCTGAGATTCAGGTCCGTAACGGTGTGCACACTGCGTTCCACCCGGGTCGTGTGGCTGAGGTTCTGAACGTTGCCGGTGAGCGTGTTGGTTTCGCTGGCGAGCTGCACCCGAAGCTGCTGCAGGAGCTGAACCTGCCTGAGCGCACCTGCGCGTTTGAGCTGGATTTCTCGGCGCTGTTTGCTGGTCGTGTTGAGGCGCGTCAGGCTACTCCGGTACTGACTTTCCCGGCTGCTACTCAGGATGTGGCGCTTCTGGTGGACCGCGATCTGCCTGCTTCTGAGGTGGAGCGTGTTCTGCGTGAGGGCGCTGGCGAGCTGCTGGAGGACATCCGCGTCTTTGATGATTACCGCGGTGTCGGTATTGATGAGTCGAAGAAGTCTTTGGCGTTTGCTCTGCGTTTCCGCGCGCCGGATCGTACGCTGACTGCTGATGAGGCGTCGGCTTCTCGTGAGGCTGCTGTGGCTGCGACTGTTGAGCAGCTGGGTGCGGAACCGCGTGTCTAACCGGGTCTAACCCTATGGCGTAATGCCTAGTGCTGACGGGGTGGGAGTTGTTGGCTCCCACCCCGTAGCTTTTGGCGTTGCGTGGTGGGTTTACCTGTTGGGTTGGTTTATGAAGCGTTGATAAGCGCTTTCAGTGGTGAACTCATGTGGTTATGGGTACCCTAGAAGATAGATGAAGTGAGGGAGAGAGTAATGGCTAATCGAGAGAACTCGCGCGAACAGGATGAGCTGTCGCAGTCTACTGAGGTCGAAGAAACCTACTTTGAGGATTCTGAGTACGAGGATTCTGAATATGAGGAGTACGACGAGTACGACGAGTACGAGGATTACGACGATGAGGAAGAGAACTCCTCCCTTTTCGCGATGAGTGAGGAAGAGCTGGATGACCGCCCGGGCGTAAACTGGCTGTCGGTTCTTTCTGCGGCGGTTGCGGTTATTCTTTCCATTGTTTTGGCTGTTGTGGGTGTCCGCGCGTTTGCGTCGGTGAATAATAACGCCGAGTATGCCGGTAAGAGCTGGGTCATTCAGGGTACCTACCAGGATTTGACTCCTGACCTGATTACGAAGGGTAATGTGGCTCGTTATAAGGGCAACCTGCCGGCTGATGACGCGCTGAATGGTAAGACCTATGTGTCGAACCTGAAGGATAAGTATCAGGTGACTTCGGGCGCTCCGATTGAGTTCCGTGGTTCGCAGACTGGCGATGTTCCTTCCGAGTTCCCGCGTGAGGTGGATGGCCTGTTGGTGGAGAAGGGCGGCACTCTTGAGGTCGTCTACACCGCTGAGAAGGGCACGTTGAAGCCTGTGACTGAGGACAGCGTGAATGCTGAGCGTTTTGCCGGTATCGCAAGTATTGTTGGTGCGGTGCTGGTGCTTCTGCTGGGTATGGGTTTTGCTGTGTGGCTGAACCGCCGTTCGCGCGATGTCGAGTATGAGGACCTGGATGGTCTGGTGGAGGACGAGCGCTAGGCGTTTCTGAATCTTGAGGATTGACCGGTTGACGTTTTGTTGAGGGAGCCTGTTTCTGGCGCACGTGGTGTTGCTGGAGGCGGGCTCCTTTTTCGCGCTCGCCTACCAGAAGGTCTCTTGACCGGCACAACGCACTAGCCCACAATGTTCTTGCACGCTATGCATTCATTGCGAGGTTATGCGCCCGAATGTGTAGATACACGCTACATTCGCGGCGTTTTGTGTGACAGCTGGTGAGATAAACCCTGAAAATTCCCCCATATCTTGGAATAATCCATATTTGGCGCGCATATTTATGTGCATATGTATTATCTTGGGTAGTAAAGAATGTTGCGCTGCGCCACCGTTGGGCAGCTCCGTTCTGAATTCGTGATTGGCACCGTAGGAAGAAGAGATATTATGCCTTTCCCCTCGACCAAGATCGCGCGTCAGGCACGCATCGTTGAATTGCTGCAGACCCGACGTGTCCGCTCCCAGGCTGAACTGGCGCAGTACCTGACCGATGATGGTATGAAGGTTACTCAGGCGACCCTTTCCCGTGATCTTGTTGAAATTGGCGCTGAGCGCATCCGTGATGAAGGCGCCGGCTTGATTTATGCTGTGCCGAATTACCCTGCTCGTCGTGGCGGCGGCACTGCACCTGATGCCCGTATGATTTCCCTGTTTAAGGAGCTGCTGATTACCGCTGAGGGTTCGGCGAATATTACGGTTCTGCGTACTCCTCCGGGTGCTGCGCAGTTCTTGGCTTCGTCTATTGATCAGGGCGGTCTTGAAGCGATTATGGGCACTATTGCCGGTGACGATACGGTAATAGTGATTACTCGTGACCCCAATGGTGGGGCTGCGCTTGCCGAGAGCTTCTTAGATTGGTCTGCTGCTCAGTAGTAGCTGGGGCGTATCTTGCGCTGTTCTTCTGATGTTTCGGGGGAGCGGTTGAAGGTACGCCCTTCTGCTGTCTTCGGGCTCTTTTTGCGGGCTTCTAGCTCGGCTTCTCTTTTTCTAGATATACCGATTTTTCTGTGGTGAGAGTTTTCTATCATGTCTGAAATGCACGATTCAGCGAACAATATTGCCTACCTTTTGGCGGAGGCTGGTTCCGGTTCTGATTCTGGGGCTAAGGCGGCTTTGACGATTCCGGCTTCTGACTCTGCTGATATGCAGGTGGTGAGCTACGCGCAGTTGGCATCTGCTGCTGCGCAGGTTCAGCGTCATCTGGCGGCGCTCGGTGTTGAGCGTGGTGACCGGGTGGCGTTGTCTATGCCGAATGTGGCGTTGATGCCGGCGTTGTATTACGGCATTGTGGCTGCGGGCGCGATTTGTGTTCCGTTGAATCCGCTGTTGTCGGGTGCTGAGCTGGAGTATAATCTGCGCGATAGCGGGGCGAAGGTGCTTTTTGCTTTTGCGGGTACTCGTCTGGCGTCGGAGGCAACCTCGACGGTGCCGGTGAAGAACGGTTCGGTTCGTTGCGAGATTTTCACCGGGGGAGAGGGCTCACCGGTGGCTCCTTTTGATGCGCCTGCCGATAGTGCGCTGTCGGACGCTGTTCCGGCGGCTGCTGTTCTGGAGCCTGTCCCGGTGGCGGCGAGTAATCCGGCGATTATTCTGTACACTTCGGGTACGACGGGCAAACCTAAGGGCGCGACGCTGACTCACGCGAATATCCTCTCGAATGCTCGTAGCTGCGTGAGCGTTTTTGGTTTCACCGCTGATGATGTCATTTTTGGTGGTCTTCCGCTGTTCCACGCGTTTGGTCAGACGGTGTCGATGAACGCGGCGTTTGCGGCGTCGGCTACGGTGGCTTTGCTATCGCGTTTTACCCCTGATGGCGCGCTGAATCTGATAGAGCGTGCCGGGGTGTCGGTGTTGGCTGCAGTCCCGAGCATGTATGTGTCGTTGGCGGCGGCGCTGGAGGCTGAGCCTGAGCGTGCGCGCTCGCTGCGTGGTCGCATCCGTTTCGGTATTTCGGGTGGTTCGCCGCTGCCTGCGCCGGTGCATTCTGCGTTGAAAACGCTGATTGAGTGCCCGGTGTATGAGGGCTACGGTTTGAGTGAGACTTCGCCGGTAGTTTCGTTTAATCAGGCGGAGTTTGGCA
This sequence comes from Rothia sp. HMSC072B04, assembly GCF_001813725.1. Taxonomy (NCBI): domain Bacteria; kingdom Bacillati; phylum Actinomycetota; class Actinomycetes; order Micrococcales; family Micrococcaceae; genus Rothia; species Rothia sp. HMSC072B04. Next base: position 109,996 of record NZ_KV813797.1, read on the forward strand.
TGGTGCTCGGTTCGGTGGGTCGTGTGTTGCCGGGTGTGCAGGTGCAGGTCCGTTGCCCGCAGGGTTCCGAGTGCGCGCCGGGTGTGAGCGGTCAGCTGTGGGTACGCGGCGAGAACGTGATGGCTGGCTACTGGAATAATCCTGCGGCTACTGCTGAGGTTTTTGACGGCGAGTGGTTTGCGACCGGCGATGTTGCTCGTGTTGATGAGCAGGGCAATATTTTTATTGTGGACCGTATTAAGGACATGGTTCTGCGTAACGGCTATTCGGTATATCCGCGTGAGATTGAGGATGTTCTCTATACTCATGAGCAGGTGCAGTCGGTAGCTGTGTTGGGCGTGCCGGATGAGCGTGTGGGCGAGGAGGTTGTCGCCGTGGTGATGCCGCGTCCGGGTGCTGATGAGGGCGTGCTGCAGGCGGAGTTGAATGCGTTGGCGCGTACTCGTTTGGCGGCGTATAAGTATCCTCGCCGCTACGTGATGGTGGAGAGCATGCCGCTGGGGCCGACCGGCAAGATTCTTAAGCGTGACTTGCGGGTTGTGATTCAGAGAGGCTAATCCCGGCAGATGGTTCTTGTCGCTCATCTGAGGACAAGAGCGGGTGAAGAGGGTAGAATTTTGTAGGCGGCTTCTACCGCGTTATTGTTCCCGGACGTTTTTTCCGGGGCTATCCCCTTCACGAAAGAGAGAGCATGAGCGTTCCCGCTTCTGAGGCTTCGCGAACCCCTATTGAGCAGTTGATTCCGGCTGCTTGCGCTACGATTCCGAATTACCCGCATGAGGGCATCCTCTTTTACGATGTGACCACTCTCTTCGCTAATGCTGAGGTGTTCAAGGCGTGCATTGATGAGCTGGCTACTCGTTTTGAGGGTCAGTTTGATGTGGTGGCTGGTGTTGAGGCTCGCGGTTTCTTGTTGGCTTCTGCGCTCGCGTACGCTACTGGCACCGGCATTATGACGGTTCGTAAGGCGGGTAAGCTTCCGCGTGAGACGTACCGTGAGGAGTATGCGCTGGAGTACGGTAGCGCGGCGATTGAGATTCACTGTAATGATTTCGCGCCGGGCACTCGTGTTCTTCTGCTGGATGATCTGCTGGCGACTGGCGGTACCCTGGTGGCTGCCGCGAAGCTGGTGGAGCGTGCGAACCTGAAGGTTGCCGGCGTTGGTGCTCTTCTGGAGCTGGAGGGTCTGGGCGGTCGTGAGGCGCTGGACGGTTACCGTCTTGAGACGCTGAGCTTGGTGTCTGAGTATCCGCTACCGTCGAAGTAGTTTTATAGAGTTTGAGGCTTGCCGCCGGTTGGGCGTGTGTAGCCGATATTGATGAGGGGTGCCCTGCCGGTTGAGCCGGTGGGGCACTTTTCTGTGTATGCCGGTGCAGGTTTTCTACGGGGGTAATATTTCTGCCCTTCGGAGCCTGTCCTGTAAAATAGTGACCCGTATTTTTGGGTGCCTGTCGCATCCTGTCTTTGAGACACCATAGGTTTAAGGAGCTTACGTGTCATCTGAATCTTTGCCCCAGCAGTCTGCTGATTCTTCGGCGGCTGAGAAGCTGTTTGCTGAGCAGATGGCTGCGGAGCGTGAGTATGTTGCTCGCGTGTATGCTCGCCTGGATGAGCTCCGCGAGGAGACGGCTGAGAAGCTGGCTGCTGTGCGTAAGAATCAGGCGGTGGGCGGTCATCAGAACCGTTCGGAGCGTGACTCTTTTGCTACTCACTATGAGGATCGTTTGGCGCAGCTGAATGCTGTGGATTCTCGTCTGACGTTTGGCCGACTGGATATGGACCGTGAGGGCGCTGATGCGGTGCGTTATATCGGTCGTATTGGTATTACGGATAGCAATCAGCAGCGTCTGCTGATGGACTGGCGTGCCCCGGAGGCGGGTACGTTCTATCAGGCGACTGCTTTCCACTCGATGGGTGTGCGCCGCCGCCGTCACCTGATGCTTGAGGGCCGCACTGTCGTAAATATTGAGGATGAGGTCTTCGATTCGGAGATGCTGCAGGATGAGAACACCCTCCACGGTGAGGGTGCTCTGTTGGCGGCGCTGAATAAGAAGCGTACCGGCCGCATGGGCGATATTGTGGCGACGATTCAGGCTGAGCAGGATGCGATTATCCGCTCGGAGCTGCCGGGTGTGCGTGTTGTGCAGGGTGGTCCCGGTACCGGTAAGACTGCTGTGGCGCTGCATCGTGCGGCGTACCTGCTGTATACGAACCGTGAGCGCCTGTCGAAGGCTGGCGTGCTGGTGGTTGGTCCGTCGAATTCGTTCATGTGGTATATCGAGCGTGTGCTTCCTTCGCTGGGTGAGACCGGCGTGGTGATGGCTTCGTTGGCGACCCTGTACCCGGGTCTGCGTGCTGTGCCTGAGAAGGACCGCGCGGTTGCCGCCCTGAAGGGCGATTTGCGCATGGTGAAGGTTATTAAGCGTGCGGTGGCGGATCGTCAGAAGGTGCCGGCTCAGGTTCAGCGTCTGAACGTTGAGGGTACTGATGTTGAGCTGACTCCGGAGATGGTTCGTTCGGCTCGTTCTCGTGCTCGTTCAACGGGCAAGCCGCATAATGAGGCTCGTGAGACGTTCGTGAAGATTCTGTTGAAGGAGCTGACCGCGAAGCTGGATGATCAGCTGAACCGTGCGGCGGGTCGTGTGGTGGAGCGTCCGTATCTGCAGGATGATGTGCGTGCTTCGATGGATGTGCGCCGTGCCTTGAACCTGGCATGGATGCCGCTGTCGCCGGAGACTCTGTTGCGCTCGCTGTTCTCGAAGCCTCACTATCTGGAGTCTGCGACTCGTGAGTTGTCGAAGGCTGAGCGTGAGCTGCTGGCTCGCCCGGCGGACGCCCCCTTCACGGAGGCTGATGTTCCTCTGCTGGATGAGGCTGCTGAGCTTTTGGGTGATTTTTCGAAGGTGACCGGTGCGGCTGCTGCGGCTCGTGCTGCGGCGGAGCATCGTGCGAACCTTGAGAATGCGGCGAAAGCTTTGGAGAATGTCCACCAGTCGCTGGAGGATATTGGCGCTGATGGCGTGATTACTCCTGAGCAGATTGCGATGATGAATGAGGTTCGTGGCGAACGTATGACTGCTGCGGCTGCGGCTTCTGCTGATCGTACGTGGGCGTATGGCCATATTGTGGTGGATGAGGCCCAGGAGCTCTCGCCCATGCAGTGGCGTTTGCTGATGCGTCGTTGCCCGATGAAGTCGTTCACGATTGTGGGCGATATTGCTCAGGCTTCTTCTGCTGCGGCTGCTTCCTCGTGGTCGCAGGCGTTGGAGCCGTTTGTGGGTGAGCGTTTCACTCTGGAGGAGCTGACGATTAATTACCGTACTCCGGCTCAGATTGCTGAGGCAGCGGTGTCGGTTGCTCAGGCTGCTGGCTATGAGGTGTCTGCGCCTCGTGCGGTGCGTGAGGGTCAGTGGCCTCCGCTGGTTCATGAGGTTGCCGCCGAGTCTGTTGTGGAGCAGACCGTGTCCGTGGTCAGCGAGGAGGTCGCTCATTCGGGTGGTGCTCTGATTGGTGTGGTGTGCCCGCCGAGCCTGTATGTTCAGACGGCTCAGGCCGTGGCTCGTGCTCATGCTGATCGTACGGGTACCGCGCAGACTGCGTTGGAGAATCAGGTGCTGGTTCTGACTCCGTGGGAGGCGAAGGGCCTGGAGTTTGATGTTGTGGTGATTGTTGAGCCGCAGCAGCTGATTGATGATGCTGATGGTGCTGTGGGCGATTTGTACGTGTCGATGACTCGTCCGACTCAGCGCCTGCACATGGTGGGCTCGCGGATGCCCGCGGGTCTGTAGCCTTGCGGCTCGTGTAGCCTCTATCTGTTATTTCTTTGAGCCGGTGCCGCACCGGTTTGGGCGCTCGCTTGGGTTTTTCTGAGCGTTTGGGCTGGTGCGGTGCTAGGCTTGTTACATATTTTGTTCGAGCGCCTTCGGGCGTTGTTACCTTGTGAATGGGAGAAGCATGTCTGCCGAGATCCTCAACGCGCAGCATAATGACGATACCTTCGAGAATATTTGGCAGGAGCTGAAGTGGCGCGGCCTGGTGCACGTGAGCACTGACGAGGCTGCTTTGGAGAAGGCGCTGAGCGAGGAGAGCCTGACTTTCTATACGGGTTATGATCCGACTGCGGCTTCTTTGCACCTGGGTCACTTGGTGCAGCTGCTGGTGATGCGTCGTCTGCAGCTTGCCGGTCACAAGCCGCTGGGTCTGGTGGGTGGTTTCACCGGTTTGATTGGTGATCCGCGTCAGACGTCTGAGCGTGTGCTGAACTCTCCTGAGGTTGTTGCTGAGTGGGTTAAGTCTCTGCGTGCTCAGATTGAGCGTTTCCTGTCTTTCGAGGGTGAGAACGCTGCTCGTATGGTGAATAACTTGGACTGGAGCGGTCAGATGTCTGCTCTGCAGTTGCTGCGCGATGTTGGTAAGCATTTCCGCGTGGGCACCATGGTGAAGAAGGAGATTGTTGCGAAGCGCCTGAACTCTGATGAGGGCATTTCGTACACCGAGTTCTCGTACCAGATTCTGCAGGGCTTGGACTTCTTGGAGCTGAACCGTCGTTTCGGTTGTACTCTGCAGACCGGTGGTTCTGATCAGTGGGGTAACCTGACCAGCGGTACCGAGCTGATTCGTAAGGTGGAGGGTAAGAGCGTTCACGCTATTGGTACTCCGCTGATTACTAACTCTGATGGCACTAAGTTCGGTAAGAGCGAGGGCAACGCTATTTGGCTGAACCCGCAGATGTGCTCGCCGTACGCTTTCTACCAGTTCTGGCTGAACACTGCGGATGCGGATGTGCTGGATCGCCTGAAGGTCTTTACTTTCTTGACTCGTGCTGAGATTGCCGAGTTTGCGGAGAAGGTTGAGAAGGAGCCGTTTAAGCGTGAGGCTCAGAAGACTCTGGCGTACCTGGTGACTTCGCTGGTTCACGGTACTGAGGCTACTGATCAGGCTGTGGCTGCTTCGGAGGCTTTGTTCGGTAAGGGCGATTTCGCTGCTCTGGATGAGGCTACCTTGGAGTCTGTGGTTGCTGAGCTTCCTTCGGCTAAGCTGTCCGAGGACCGTCTGGACATGATTTCTGTTCTGACTGAGCTGGGCTTTGCGAAGTCTAACTCTGAGGCTCGTCGCATTCTGAAGGAGGGCGGCGCTTCGGTGAACGGCGTGAAGGTTCAGGGTGAGGACGCAGCTATTTCTAAGGATGATCTGCTGCACGGTCGTTTTGCGATGGTTCGCCGTGGCAAGAAGAACCAGGGCGCTGTGGAGCTGATCTAGTCTTTTCTGACTTTCTCTATACATATAGAGGGGGAGGGGTGCTTCTCTGCTGAGTGTTTAGTATTGAGTGTTCGGTACTGAATGTTCGGCGGGGGAGTGCCCCTCCTTTTCTGTTCCCTATATACATTCCCTATACACACAGAGCTCCTCCGTCAGGAGGGGCTCTTCTTGTATCGTTCTGCTGCCCTCTGGCTCTGGGTTTTCTTGGTTTGTCTTTGTTGGCGAGGGCTTTAGGCGCCGTTCGACCCTGTTTTGGGGCTCCCGAGAGGGGAATTCGCAGATTTTTGAGGTTTTTTGGAAGTTTTTTGAAGATTTTTTAGCACCCATAAAACACACTGACTAGGCGGTTTGGTGCCTGGAGGGGTGTTTGAGACCCTTTCAAGACCCCACTTGTGGTCTACTTCACCCTATTTC
>NZ_KV813798.1:0-24273 GCF_001813725.1 Rothia sp. HMSC072B04
CTTGTAGTCGCTGATGGGATTGACTGAACCATCAACGAGTACCGCGCCGCAACGGTGGAGGTATAACCGTCTCAGGAATAACCCTTATATGAACTCTGCCGATAGACACGGTGAAGACGCAGGACGGGCAGGCGGGCGCACCAGATTTGGTGCCCCGCCCGCCGCGCGCCACAATGAACACATGACCGCAGAAGACACCACCACACTAACCAGCGCCAGGCTCGACCTCTGGCTCTGGTCAGTGCGCATCTTTAAAACCCGCTCCCTCGCCGCCGACGAATGTAAAGGCGGCCACGTGCGCGTCAACGACGCCCCCGCCAAACCCTCCCAAAAACTCAAAAAAGGCGACGTGGTGCGCGTGCGCTACCCCGGCTGGGAACGCGTCTTCAAAGTCGAAAAACTCCTCGTCAAACGCGTAGGCGCACCCATCGCCGTCACCTGCTACGAAGACCTCTCCGGCCCGCGCCCCGCCTACCTCTCCATGCCCCCGGTCGCCAAACGCGAACGAGGCAGCGGCCGCCCCACCAAGAAGGAACGCCGCGCCCTCGACGAACTGCGCGGCCGAGGCGCCTAACAGCGCCCGTCTCGCACGCCTATCTCGCAGAGTGCACCCCGCCCCGCGCGCAGGCACCCGCCGCGGCGGCGGGGAGTAGCCTAGAAGGATGAGCACACAGAAGCACCCGAACAACGCGCCTGCCGCGAGCCCCAGCGCCAATGCTGGCGCCAACACCGCCGAGCCTTCGCTGAACCGGCGCATCCTCGCGCTCGCCGTACCCGCCTTCGGTGCGCTCATCGCCGAACCCATCTTCGTGCTCACCGACTCCGCCCTCATCGGCCAACTCGGCAAGGCAGAACTCGCGGGCATGAGCATCGCCGCCACGCTCGTCACCACGGTCGTGGGCCTCATGAACTTCCTCGCCTACTCCGTCACGCCCGCCGTGGCGCGCGCCTTCGGCGAGAAGAACCTGCGCCGCTCCTGGCAGATCGGCGTGGACGGCGTGTGGGTCGCCTTCGGCCTCGGCATGCTCCTCATGATCGCCGGATACGCCTTCGCAGACCCGCTACTGCGCGGCCTCGGCGCGACCGACGAAACCATGAGCTACGCCCTCGACTACCTGCACCATTCGCTCTGGGGTATTCCGCCGATGATGATTATCCTCGCGCAGGTCGGCACGCTCCGCGGGCTGCAAGACACCGTCACCCCGCTCAAAGTCGCCACCGTCGGCACGCTCGTGAACATTGTGCTGAACTGGCTGCTCATCTACCCGGTCGGCTGGGGCGTTGCCGGTTCGGCAACCGGTACCTCCCTCACCCAGTGGGGCATGGCTACCGCCCTCGGCGTGGTCATGATGCGTGGCACCCGCGAACACGCCGTCCGCTGGGCACCCGACGTAGCCGGCATGCGCTCGGTGCTGTCGCTCGGCTCCTGGCTCATGCTGCGCACCCTGTCCATGCGCATCGCCTCCCTGCTGACCGTGTTCGTCGTGGCACGATTCGGCACCGAACACACCGCCGCCTACCAGCTCGGCATGGGCGTATTTAACCTCTTCCTCTACGCCCTGGACTCCCTCGCCATCGCCGCCCAGGCGCTACTCGGCAAGGAACTCGGCGAACGCGACCTCAACGTAGAATCCGAACGTGCGAAGGTGCGCCAGCTGAAAAACCGGCTGCTGCGCATGAGCCTCATCTACGGCGTCATCACCGGCCTGATTTGCCCGCTCATTGGCTTCTTCGGCTCCTGGATTTTCACGCAGGACGCGCAGGTGGCGTTCCTCTTCACCATCGCCACCGTCATCATTGCCCTCGGCCAGCCCATCGCCGCGTACGTGTTCACCCTGGACGGCATCCTCATGGGCGCGCAGGACGTGAAATACCTGGCAATTGGCTGCTTCATCATGCTCGTCATGTACGTGCCGGTCATGCTCGGCCTGCACTGGGCGGTCGGCAACGGCACCATGGATGCGCTCGCCGGGTATTGCGGCTTGTGGGCGGCGTATATTCTGTACTTCCAAGGAATCCGCGCGGTCATTTTCGGTCGCCGCGCCCGCTCGGATGTGTGGATGAAAGCCGGTGCCGAGTAGGGGCTTCGCAGAGGGACTTGTAGGGGGCTCTGGAGGTGCTTCTCCGGGGAACTTTGGGTGTGCGCCGGGGCGGCTGGACTGGGCGTTTTGTGGCGGTACTTCGCGCTCTCGCGGCGTATTTCCTGCGGGCGTAACTCGCCACATTTCGTACCGCCAGCACCCTCCGCAGGTGTAGCATGACAGGGTATTGAAACCCTCATGCAAAGGATGAAACCGTGACCGTAACCCGCGAAGAAGCCCTCGAAATTTTCGCCCGCCGCCGCGCAACCCGCGCCTACGACCCCGACCGCCGCGTCAGCGACGAAGACTTCGCCGCAATCCTCGAATTTGCGCGCCTGTCGCCCAGCTCCGTCGGCACCGAGCCGTGGAAGTTCCTGGTCATCCAGGACCCCGAACTGCGCGAAAAGCTCAAGCCGATCGCCTGGGGCATGGTGGGCGCCCTCGACGACGCAAGCCACCTGGTCGTACTGCTGGCGAAGAAGGGCCTGCGCTACGACACCCCGTGGATGCGCCGCACCCTCGAAGGCCGCAACCTCACCGAGGAGCAGATGGAGGCCGCACTCGAACGCTACGGCAGCTTCCAGAAGAACGACATGAAGGTCCTGGAAAGCGACCGCGCGCTCTTCGACTGGGCGTCCAAGCAGACCTACATCGCCCTGGGCAACATGATGACCGGCGCCGCTATGCTCGGCATCGACTCCTGCCCCATCGAGGGTATGAACTACGATGCGGTGAACGAGCTGCTCGCCTCTGCTGGGCTGTTCGACCCGGAAGAGTTCGGTGTGTCCGTGGCTGTGACCTTCGGTTATCGCGCCCGCGAGATCGCGCCGAAGAGCCGCCGCCCCATCGAGGACCTGGTCACCTGGGCCTAGGTTCTGCCGGGCTGTTAGCTCGGGCTATCGGGTGGGGCGTTTGCGCTAGATGTTTGTGCTGGATGCTCAAGCTAGGTGTTCAAGTTAGACGTTCAAGCCGCCGCCCGTGAAAACTAAATATAAAGAAATGCACCGCCTTTACACGGGCGGTGCATTTCTTTATATCTTTTACCGTGCAAAAAGCACGGTGAGATATGCTTTTGAAATTTTCGTTTGAAATCGCGCGCAGCGATTCATTCTGTATAACGGCAGAGCGCTACTTCCTAAACGCCGTCAGACGCATAGAATTCAGCACCACAAACACCGAACTAAACGCCATTGCCGCACCCGCAATCATCGGGTTCAGCAGGCCCGCCACGGCAACCGGAACAGCCACCGAATTGTAGGCGAACGCCCAGAACAGGTTCGACTTAATGGTGCGCAGCGTAGCGCGGGAGAGACGCAGTGCCGTCACCACCGAAGCAACATCCGAACGGGTCAGCACAATATCGGCGGCCTCCGCGGCAACGTCCGTGCCCGAACCCATCGCAATGCCCAGCTCAGCAAGAGCCAGCGCCGGGGCGTCATTCACGCCGTCGCCGACCATCGCCACGCGGTGACCGTCCTCCTGCAGCTGGCGCACCACCTGCGACTTACCCTCGGGGGTCACGCCAGCGTACACGTTCTCAGCCGAAATACCGACCTGCGAGGCGATCGCCTGCGCAACCTGCGGGGCGTCACCGGTGAGCAGGATCGGCTCCATGCCGAGCTCACGCAGCTGCGCCATGGTCTCTGCCGCCTCCGGCTTGGGGGTGTCAGCAACCGAAATCATGCCGATCGGTTGCAGAGCGGAGGTGCTGCTCGGGGCCTCATTCGGGGCCTCGTCAGGGGCCTCGCCGCGGGCGACAACCACCGTCGTTAGACCCGCCCGGCGAGCCTGATCCAGCAGAGCCAACTGAGCCTCGCTCAGCTGCGCACCCGCCGCCTGCAGGTACTCGGGAGTACCCACCACAACCAGCCGGGAGGCGCCGCTCTCGGCACCTTCACCCGCACCGCTCAGTACGCCGCGCACGCCTCCGGGGACACCCTCGAAGTCGCTCACGCTCGGTGCCGATGCGCCCTCAGCAAGTACGCCCTGTTCGCGGGCAAAACCGGCAATTGCGCGGGCAATCGGGTGCTCGCTCAGCGCCTCCACGGCGGCTGCATCACGCAGAACAGACAGGGAACGCTCGTTCTTGGAACCGGCGGAATCCGGCGAAATACCGGCCAGGTCACCCGCCGACTCGTAGTCACCAAAGGTGCCGTAGAACGCCACGGACATCTCGCCGGTCGTCACGGTACCGGTCTTATCCAGCACCACGCGATCAACCGTGCTCGTCGCCTCCAGCACCTGAGCATTACGAATCAAAATGCCCAACTGCCAGCCGCGACCCGTACCCGCCAGCAGAGCCGTCGGAGTCGCCAAGCCCAGGGCGCACGGGCACGCCACCACCAGCACCGACACCGCCGCGTTGAACGCCGCCGCACCGTCACCGGAAATCAGCCACCAGCCGATCAGAGTCAGCGCCGAAATCGTCAAAATCACCGGCACAAACACCGCAGAAACACGGTCCGCCAGGCGAGCAATAGGAGCCTTCGTCTCCTGCGCGCTCGCCACCAGCTCACCCATCTTCGCCAAGGTCGTCTCAGTGCCCACACGGGTGGCGCGCACCGTCAACGAACCAGACGTATTCACCGTCGCACCCGTGACCGCATCACCCGGATGCACCTCCACCGGCACAGACTCACCCGTCAGCAGGGACGCATCCACCGCCGACGACCCCTCAACCACTACACCATCCGTGGCAATCTTCTCGCCCGGGCGCACCAGGAACAGGTCGTCCGGCATGAGATCCTCCACCGGAACCTGCACCTGCTTGGTCACGCCCTGCTTGTCGGTGCGCAGCAGAGTCGCCTCTTTCGCGCCCATGCTCAGCAGGGTGCGCAGCGCCTCCGAAGAACGATTGCGAGTACGGTGCTCAATCGCGCGACCAATCAGCAGGAACAGCGTCACCATGGACGCCGAATCAAAATACAGCGGCGCATGGTTGCCGGTAAACATCGACCAGAAACTACCGCCCGTATGATGCGCATGCGCCGTCAACGCCGGGTTCATGAGCAGCTGTGCCAGCGAATAGAAATACGCCACGACCACACCGAGAGACACGAGCGTATCCATCGTGGACGAGCCATGACGCGCATTAATGAGCGCCGCACGATGGAACGGCGCAGCACACCAAAACGCGACCGGCGCAGTCAGAACCGCCACAACCCAACCCCAATTCGGGAACTGGAACGACGGGAACATCGAAATCAAGAAAATCGGCACACCCAAAATCGCCGCATAAATAATGCGGTCAGTGAAGCCGCCGTTCATGCTCGGGGTGCTGTGCTGGTTGCCGCCGCCGGATGCGCTCGCGTTCGTTCCAGCGCCCGCGCGTGGCCCGTTCTTGAGGTGCGCCGTGTAGCCGGCATTGTTGATGGTCTCAACGATCTGCTCGTCGCTCACACCCTCGGGTACGATGACGCGCGCCGACTCCAGTGGCAGGTTCACCGCCGGGTCAACGCCGGGGATTTTGCGGAGCTTACGCTCCACGCGACCCACGCAGGATGCGCAGGTCATACCCTGAATATCCACGTGGATGATTCGGGTTGACTCCGTTGATTTTACGGTCGTTCCGGCGGAATTAAAAAGAGAGCGCTCACTCTGTAACGAGGGCTCACGGGTGGTTAGTGAAGGCTGTGTAGAAGACACAATACTTCCTCAAAACTCAAAAACGGGAGGGTAGAAAAAGGTACACACCAAGCCGGGGGAGGGGCCCCGAAGGACCCCGCCCCGGGCGGTGTTTGGTGCAGTATCAGGGGTGCAGCGTCGAGCGCGCGCGGGCGAAAGCTGCGGGTAAAACTGCGAGGCTGTAAACGCGGCGGCGAGAGTAAAGCTGCGGCGGCTCAGTGGTCGCCGGGCAGCCCATCCGGCCTGCTCGTATGCGGACGAATACCGGTCACCTTCGCGCCGCGATCAGACACACCGTAGGCACGCTTCACGGCAGCCCGCGGGAACGGCGAAGCGTTCGCCTTCTCGCGCGCTTTCACGCCCTGCTCGTGCTCGGCGGAACGCTTATTCGCGCTCGTGCCGCTGCGTCGCGCGGCGCCGGGCGCATCCTCACGCGCCGTATATTCGGGGCTCTGCTTCACCCACGAATCGACCAGCGCCGCATCCAGATTCATCTGCCTGGCCACGCGGGTGATCGCGTCGCGCAGGTGCATGTTTTCGGTGCCGACAAGGGTGCGGACCGCGCCAACAACCATCGCAATGTACTGCGGAGGGTAAGCCATGATGACTCCTAATCGAGCCGGCAGTCGCGCTAGACGGCGGGGGTGAAGCCAGCCTCTACGATAGCGTCTGCAACAGCCTGGGTGTTGAGGGTGCCCTCGTGCTCAATGGTCACGGTGGAGACGCCGTCCTTGACGACGTCCACGGTCACGCCGGTCACGCCGGGAACTTCGCTGACCTCTTCGCTGACGCTCATAGCGCAGTGGTTGCAGGTCAGGCCGGTTGCCTTAACGGTGGTGGTGCTCATGATGATTTCCTTTCGGTAATGGGTTGAAAACTTGGGTCCGCCTGGTGTTTAGGTGCGGGGCGTTTAGCTGCGCATGAGGCGGGAGATCGCGGCGGTTGCCTCTTTGACCTTGGCCTCTGCGATGGTCGGGTCGCCGGTGCGTTCGGATTCGACGGCGGCTCCGGTCACGCAGTGGCCGATGTGCTCTTCGAGCAGGTTCAGGGAGACGGCGTGGAGCGCCTTGGAGACCGCGGCAACCTGGGTGAGGATGTCGATGCAGTACTTGTCTTCGTCGACCATGCGGGCGATGCCGCGGACCTGTCCTTCGATGCGGCGCAGGCGCTTGAGGTGCGCCTCTTTGTTGGAGGCGTAACCGTACTGGGTTTCGGGCGCCTCGCCGTTGCAGCATACGCCGGTGTGCGCCTCGGTGGGCTCCTCAATGGGTTTTTCAGTGGGGGCGCCGGATGTGGTGCTGACCTGGGCGGATGTGCTGTGGCAGCACTGGTTGCTAGTGGTTTCCATGACTCCATTGTATACCCTAGGGGGGTATACCGCAAGGGGGTGTTACGGATTGTTACGCGGTATGGGTGCGGGGGCTTGTCGATAGGGGGATTCTTCGATAGGTTACGGCCCTTTCGATAGGTTAGTGTCTTCACTGCGGGTTAAAGACCCACGGCGAAGACACTAACCTATCGAAAACCTCGGTCTAAAAAGCAGGCGGCCCCGGATGCGCCAGGTAGGAGGTAGTCAGGAGCCGGTTATGGTTTAGCTTTTTTGGTGGCGGGTTAGTGACTTCAGGCTGGGGTTTTAACTATTACCAAAGACGCTAAGTCATGACTGAAATTGCTACGTCATGACCGAATTTTTACCCGTGTGGAGGCGCTGCCTCTGCGAATTTGTGCCATGGTTTAGCGTCTTCTGCCATGGTTTTTAACTACGACCAAAGACACTAACCTATGGTCGAAATTTTAGACACATAAAAAGCAGACGGCCCTGAATGTTCAAACATTCGGGGCCGTCTGCTGCGGTTATCTATATATTGGGTCAGAACTGGTTTACATATCGGGCCAGTCACGGTGTAGCGAATATTCCGTGTCCCCGTCGCCATTGTCGTTCAGATGCCAGCGCTGACCGGTACGAATATCGGCCTTGCGTAGGCGCGGGTTCGGGTTATCCTTCTTGCCCATCGTTGGGTCGTTCTTGCAGCCCCAGCGAGTGTCGTCGTAGCTGCAGTCACCCGCCACGCGGCCCACATCAACCCACCAGACACGCACCAGCAACGGATCACTGGTCGCCTGCGGAGTCACCTCCATCATCTGCCACGGGCCACCATCCACGCGGAAACGAGCCGTGTAATGCACGGTCGCGTACGCGTGGAAGTTACCGGAACGCTGGTAAGCGTAGCTGGTATCCGTTTGACGCGGACGCTCACGAGGGTAGGTGGTGACCGGTTTGCCCGCGGTGTAGTTGGTGGCAGTATCGCCGTTGCCGTACTCGATGACATAGGAGGAGGGCATGAGCTCAATTTCGACGTGTCCGGCGAGCATGTCTGCTTCGAGGCGGTAGGGTCCTCCGTCATCGACGTAGAAGTTGATCTGGTCGCCCTTGTAGACGTTGGGGTCGCCTTCTGCTCGGCCAGTGCCTGCGGGATTGTTATAGGACTGGTGCAGGGTTGGCTTGCCCGGCTCTAGGGACTCTGCAGCATGGCGAATTTCCGTCATAACTTCTTCGTAGGTCGGGCCGGTGGGGCCGGGGCTGTCGGCACTGGTGAGGGTGCGGGTATTGTTCGGGATGCAACTAGCAGAGGAAGGGCTTCGGGGACTTCCGTGATCTACAGGAATGCCAGATTCAAGCGACATATTTGTGAACTTGAATGTTCCTATTCTTCCGTCTTTGGTTGTGCATGACATAATATTGGGATTTTCGTTGGCGTAGGTAACTTTTACGCCGTTTCCCTGATTTACCGTGGAATAAGTATATTGTTGCTGAATTTCCTGGTTGGCATTATCTGCACCTGTATTTTTCTCATCGTAACCATCTTGACTGCCTCGCGAAGTAGTTGTTTCAACTTCGATTTGGCAAACTTTAGCTGATGTGTCAGAACAAGGCGCAGTAATAACGTATGCATCAACGTTAGTGGTACCGCAAAATCCTAGAATGCAAGATAGAGAAAAAATCCCACTGCATTTTATTATTTTTTTCATTATTTTAGTCTTCTACCTGTTCGTAACCGATAATTTTCCATGAAGAATCAGAATACTTAAACTCAAATTTCCAGGTGTCATTATCCTTCTGGATATTTCGGTTTCGGTGCCATTCTCCGGTAGGCTCCACAAGAGTTATATAATTCCACTCGCGATATGCCTTCCAAAAATAGGTTTCCCCATCCTCAGACCACGGATTTCCATCAGCAACATAGTTGTCAATGCCATCAATAATCCACCCGCCGCGCTTATACAAGTCCTCAAAGCTCTTATATCCCTTAAGTTCACTTTCAAAATTACTGGAAATGTATTTTCGGGATTCCGTAAAATCGCCTACTTGAATTCCGTAATTAGTCCATTTCACCCAAGCATCCATCGTCTTACGGATACCTTCAATAGACTTCTCACGATAGCCCTCTTCAGGGGCGTTAGGCTTCGGCACGTTCTGAGCAGGGCCCTTGCCGTCCGCAGGGCGGTACTCACCATCCGGTGCCTTCGAGCCGCCCGAGTAGCCTCGAACAGTAGACGGGGTTGCGCTTGCCGAAGGCGACTCAGATGCCGCCGCAGATGCCGAGGCAGTTTCACTCGGCACGACGGATGCGGTGGCTGCCGCCTCGCTATTTGCCTGCTGGCCACACGCCGCAAGCAGGGCACCAAGGCCCACAAGTGCGCCGCTGCCCAACAGGGTACGGCGATTGAAAATGGTCGAATCCATAGAAGATACGCTCCTATCGTCGGTGACAGTGTGATATATGTGCATGTCGGGCCGTTATTCACAGGTCACATTGACCACCGGAAGAAAAACAACCCTATAGTGCATCCAGCAATCGCATCAATGCGCTATAGAACACTACAATATCCACCCTACCGCATGTTTGCCGTCGTTTGCATTCTTTTGGGTACAACAGCGACTAAACATCACCATACGAACACCTCAATGCTTTATGCATCAAATAATCTGCACTTGTGGAGGTGCCGCCTCAGCAGAATTTGTGTCATGGTTTAGCGTCTTTGACCATGGTTTTTAACTACGACCAAAGACACTAGCCTATGGCACAAATCCGTAACCCATGACCGAATCTCCGGCTGCGCCAGGTAGGCGAGAGCTGGTTATGGGTTATGCCTTGCCTTTTCGTCGATAGGTTAGTGTCTTCACTGCGGGTTAAAGACCCACGGCGAAGACACTAACCTATCGAAAACCTCGGTCTAAAAAGCAGGCGGCCCCGGACGCACACATGTATCCGGGGCCGCCTGCTGCGGTTATTTATGACCTACGAGGCAATCTTCGCGATCTGGAACATGGACGCCGGCATCGGTCGGTCCAACGACCAGCGAATATGCATCGGCTTGGAGCCCTCATGAGAAATGTATTTCACGGTGCCCAGGCACATGTAGGGTTCGGGGCCGAGCCTATTCTCCCTGTGCTGGCGGGCGAAGAGCACGATGCGTCGGCCTCGCTCCTCGTGGTGTTGGAAGAGCTGACCAAGCTGACTTTCGGGGGTTGTCGCGCTCTGCGAATCCCACGCGAACTCGTCAGTGCTGATGGCGTAGTCCTTATACATGGTGGCCGGGGAGAAGTGCTTTTCAGACTTTTCCAACGTCACCAGTAGCGCGGTGGTATTCGTCGGGTCGAAGGGCACAACACCGTTGACCACGCCGCCGGGTACCTTGAAGTTCTCCTCCTGACCACCCAGACCAGCAAACAACTCCTCGCGAGAGTAGTAGGCGTGAGTGCGCAGGGGGACGCCTTCACCCTCAAAGAGCGGCAGGGTGGAGGTGGTATCCGTACCGGCGTTGAAGTTCCAGACGCTCTCCATCTCCTGCAACATGCCGCGGTTCTTGCGCAGAGTTGCCAGGCCCTCGTCGAGGCTGAACTTCTCAGAGGACCCGTCCCACTTGGCCTTTGGCCAGATGGAGAACAGGAGCATCCATGCGTGGCGGCGCTGTTCTTCGGTCATGTCCTGTTCCAGGATGTCGGTGTTCAGTAGCTCCAGGTATGCGTTAATGCGGAACGTGTCGTGCACGTGTGTGAGTGCCTTGACGCGCTTATTCGTCTCGACGGCCACGTTGTCCTGGAAGGGAACCACCAGGTCGGGGTACAGTCCACTCGCGGCCTGGAGGCTGGTCCAGGTCGTTGCAACGGGCTTAGCAACACCGGGCAGGGGCACCTTGCTGCTACGGCCGTAAATCTGCGGCAGTCCCAACCCGTAGCGGTTGATGAAGTCGATGACGGTGGGGCGAATATCGGGTTCCGTGGAGTTTCGGCGCATGTCTTCCAGGTAGCTCTTTGCGGTGTCGATGAGGGCGTTCTGGTTCATGCGTAGGGACTCGCGAATCTTCTTGATGACCTGCTTCTGAGTCAGCTCGTCCAGGTGGAAGTGGCAGCCGGCCGGCAGTTCAGGGCTCTCAATGTCCTGCTCGGTCAGGGTACCCTGTCGTGCAAAGGCGCGGTACTTGCTGTGAATCATGAAGTTCTTGTTCTGGTGTCCCACGAAGTCGAGGACCGTCAGAACAGACTTCAACGGTGCACGGCGCAGACCGCGGCCCAGCTGCTGCAGGAAGAGGGTGAGCGACTGGGTGGGGCGCAGCATCAGGAGGGTGTCGACGCTCGGAATGTCGACGCCCTCGTTGAATAGGTCCACGGTGAAGATCGTGGTCAGCTCGTGCGCTTCGTCTGCAAGGTTTTTCATGACCTCGGCGCGGCGCTCGGCGGAATCCGTACCCACCAAGCAGTCTGCCGGGATTCCTACTTCGTTGAATTTTTGGGCCATGTATTTGGCGTGTTTCACGCTCACGCAGAACCCGAGTGCCTTCATGCGCAGGGGGTTGTCAACCTTCTCGCGTAGCTCCTCCACGATGATGCGCAGGCGGCGTTCGGCCTCGTCCTTGGTGTACAGGTTCTCAAGGGCGTTTTCGTCGTATTGGCCGCTTCGAACGTTGACGCGGCGCAGGTCGGTGCCGTCGGCAATACCGAAGTACTGGAAGGGTACGAGGAGGTGGTCTTCGAGTGCGTCCCACAGGCGGATGGAAGTTGCCACGTAGCCGTCAAAGTACTTGTCAGCAATGTTCACCCCGTCTTCTCGCTCAGGGGTTGCGGTCAGGCCAATAAATTCGCGGGGTTCAAAATAGTTGAAGACTTTGTCCCAGCTGGCGGCCTTAATATGGTGGCATTCGTCCATGACGATGACATCGAAATAGTTCGGTGCATAATTTTCGAGGGCGGCACCCGACAACGTTTGAATGGTCGCAAAAACAGCCTCGTTATATTCAGGCTTTTTACCGCCGGTCAGTAGCTCACCGAAATTACCTTTAAGCATGACGTCGCCGAAAGTGCGGCGCGCCTGGTCAAGGATTTCTTTTCGGTGTGCAATGAAAAGCAGCTTCAGCTTTTTGCCGGACTGCTCGCAGAGGCGCCTGTAGTCGAGGGCGGAGAACACGGTTTTGCCGGTGCCCGTTGCGGCCACGGCGAGGTTGCGGTGACGACCCTTAGAACGAGCGTTCTGCATTTCTTCGAGCATGCGCACCTGATGCGGGAACGGATGCACATCCAGCAGGGACGAGTCGATATCGTACTCCAGGCCCTTGCTCTTACGGCCGGTAATATCGGCCTTGGCTAGGGCGGTATCGAGCTCCTGCTTCTCCTTGTCAGAGGCGGTGTAAGAGGTGAAATCACCGCTCTTCCAGTAGCTTTCAAACAGGCCTTCAAACTGGCGGATCAGGCCGGGTGTAATCGGGTTAGAGATGCGAACATTCCACTCCAGGCCGTCGGTGAGTGCGGCACTGGACAGGTTCGAGCTGCCCACATAGCCGGTGGACATGCCGGTATTGCGGTGGAACAGCCAGGCCTTCGCGTGCAGGCGGGTGCTGTCACCCTGGTAGCTGATTTTCACCTCGGCACCGTACTCTTCAACGAGGCGGTCGATAGCCTTTCGGTCGGTTGCGCCCATGTAAGTGGTGGTAATAATGCGGAAAGGGATACCGCGATTTTTAATAGCTTTAAGCTGCTCACTCAAACTATTAACGCCGGACATTTTAAGAAAAGAACAGAGCAAATCTACACGGTCCGCGCTTTCTAATTCTTTCTGAATTTCAGTATTGAGATTCAGGTCTTTAGAAGTATTCGTCATCAGAGCAACGTCGCTCAGAGGAATATCGGGGCGCGTAGTTTTTGCGTCAGTGAGGGTGAGCTCGCGCATCTGAATTACGTTGCTGTCGTCATCGGTCAGCAACGAATCGTTCTGCTCTTCGGCATCCTGCGGCAGGAGCTCCATCATTCGGTTGATGAGTTCCACCTGGTCTGCGGGGGTTTTGAGGCTTTCGAGGGCGGGGGCCAGCTGGGTGGCGAAGAACTGGGTGAGCAGTTCGGGGATGTTGTAGTCGTCCTTTTGGAGGATTTCTTCCTGCCATTGTGCGCCTTCGGGGATGGTGCGGCCCATAAGCGATGCACTCTTGAGGTGTTCGTACAGTCCCAGGGGGAGAGTTTCGTCAGTCGTGGTCATAGCAGCAGCCTAGCAGCCCGGGCGGTTTGCCGCTGCTTGGGTGGTCACCGGCTCACGGGGTAGGGGTGGTGGAATCCTGTAATTACAAAAATCTTGGCGGCTCCTGCATACATCCTTCCTCGAAAAGCCACATGTGTTTCGAGAAGCCACGTAACATGTTGCTTTTCGAAACACATGTGGCTTCTCGGCGATTAAACTCGGCGCACCAAACACCCGCCCCGCACGCAGAACGCACCAGTCAAAACGCTATTGATTCGCATCACACACCGGCGTTCTTAGGTATCCTTGGGGTAACACTCAGACAGAAGCCCGCCCTCCACCTCGAAAGGGGCCGCATGAAAACCTTCTGGACTAACCTACCCCTCACCATCCGCGCGGCAGTCATCTTCTGCTACGCCTACGCCGCGGTGCGCATCCTCAACCTCTTCTCTGAGGCAGGCACCGCACCGTTGACCCCGCGCACGCTCCTCGACGGTGCCCTCACCGCCGCGGTCGTCGTCGGTGCTCTCGCCCTGTATCTGGGTAATGCCCTGGGTGCCGCTCTGCGCGCCCGGCGAGAAGGCTACGAGCCCCGCCCGGTCGGCATCATCGTCGCCTACGCCCTCTTCGTGGCGGTGTGCACCTACCTTATCTGCCGCCTCATCGCCTACACCGTGGAGGCGGGGCTCACCTGGCTCTTCCCGCCCGCCCTCGGCCCGGTTCTGACCGCCGTGGGCATGGCTGGTCTTGGCGTGATTAACTATGTGCGTCTTGACCGAGCAAATCCCGACCGCCGTACCCCCAAAGCCTAACCGGGGGAGTGGCACCAAAACCCCTCCTCGAAAAGCCACATGTGTTTCGAGAAGCCACGTAACATGTTGCTTTTCGAAACACATGTGGCTTCTCGGCGCATTAAAAGTAAAAGTCAATACAATAAACCGCCCCGTCCACCGCACCCACACGGGGTGCAGTGGCCGGGGCGGCCTCATTCAGCGGTCAAAAACCGGCTTACAGGCTCTGTGCCTGAATTGCGGTGATCGCAACGGTGTTGATGATGTCCTCAACGGTGGTACCGCGCGACAGGTCGTTCACGGGCTTACGCAGACCCTGCAGAACCGGGCCCACAGCGGCAGCACCCGAAGACTGCTGAACAGCCTTGTAGGTGTTGTTACCGGTGTTCAGGTCGGGGAAGACGAACACGGTAGCCTGACCGGCAACCTCGCTGCCGGGCAGCTTGGTCGACGCAATGGACATGTTCGATGCAGCGTCGTACTGGATCGGGCCCTCGACCGCGAAGTCGGGGTTCGATGCGCGCACGAGCTCGGTTGCCTCACGCACAACGTCCACATCTGCGCCAGCGCCGGAGGTGCCGGTCGAGTAGGACAGCATAGCAACCTTCGGCTCCACACCGAACTGGCGTGCAGTCTCCGCGGATGCCTTCGCAATGTCGGCGAGCTGCTCTGCGTTGGGGTTCGGGTTCACTGCGCAGTCGCCGTAGACCAGAACGCGGTCTTCCATCAGCATGAGGAAGACGGAGGAGACGATCTTGGTGCCGGGGCGGGTCTTGATGAACTCGAGCGAGGGGCGGATGGTGTTCGCGGTGGTGTTCACAGCACCGGAAACCATGCCGTCGGCGATGCCCTTGTAAACGAGCATGGTGCCGAAGTACGAGGGGTCGGTCATGCGCTCGCGGGCAGCCTCAATGGTGACGCCCTTGTGTGCACGCAGCTCAGCGTAGGTTGCTGCGAAGTCCTCGGAGTACTCATTGTTCTCGATGTCGATGATGCGGATCGAGCTGGGCAGCTCAATACCCTCAGCCTGGCAGATCTCTGCGATCTTGGCGGGGTTGCCGAGCAGGATCAGGTCGCAGAAGTCGCGGCGTGCAATGATTTCGGATGCACGCAGGATTCGCACGTCGTAACCCTCGGGCAGGACCACGGAGCGGCGGTTTGCGCGTGCGGTCTCGATGAGGTTGTGCAGGAAGCGCAGCGGGGTCATGGATGCGGGGCGCTCAATTTCGAGGCGTGCGAGCAGTTCGTCCTTGTTGACGTGCTCGTCCCAGCCGCCCATTGCTGCTGCGAGCTTGCGCTGGTGGCCGCTTTCGAGGGCGCCGCGGACGCGGGAGACTGCGCGTGCAGACTTGAAGGTGTCCTTGGTGGTGGACAGCACGGGGAACGGTGCGTTGTCGATGAGGGAGCCGACTGCGGTGTTCTTGCCGGGCAGTGCGTCCAGACCGCCGGTGAGCAGCACGCCGGAGGGTGCCGGGAAGGTCGGTGCCAGTGCGGATGCGAGGGTTGCTGCAACGATGTCTGCACGGTCGCCGGGGACGATGACGAAGTCGCCGTCGACGAACTGGTTGAGGAAGTTGGAGACGTTCATTGCTGCGACCTTGATGCCGTGGATGTCGCGGCTGAGGTCTTCTGCCTTGATGCCTTCGGTGTCGAGCTTGAGAGCCTCGGCGACTTCACCGACGGTGGGTGCGTTCAGCTCGGGGATTTCGGGCAGTACGTAGACGGGCAGGTTTGCGTCGCCGCGCTTGACGGAGTTCTCGATCTCGTCGCGCAGTTCGGGTTCTGCACGGCCGACGATGATTGCGAGCAGGTCTGCCTTGGAGGCGAGCAGCTCGGTGCGTGCCACGTCAACGGCGGTGACTGCTTCCTCGACGGTTGCTTCCTGTGCGCCGACGATAGCGACGACGGGCAGGCCCAGGTCGCGTGCAATCTGGACGTTCAGGTCGAATTCGACTGCGAGCGCGTTGGCGGGCAGGTAGACGCCGTCGACGATTACGACGTCGCTGTTTGCGGCGACCTTTTCGTAGGCGGAGACTGCGCGTGCGGAGATTTCTTCGGTGTCGCCGTCTGCGATGAGTGCGAGTGCGTCGGTCATGGAGACTGCGCCGCCGACCTGCTCTTCGGTCAGGCCGAAGTGTTCACGGATGAGGCGTGCCATGGGGTCGTCGGAGATGGTTGCGCCGTCGAAGACGGGGCGGAAGAAGCCGACGCGGTCTGCGCGCTTGATGAGGGAGTCTGCTAGACCCAGGGCTACGAGGGACTTGCCCGAGTTCTGGGACATAGCGGAGAGGTAAAGACCGGTGGTCATTGTTTTACTGTCCTTCTATGCGATGTTCGGCGCTGGGTCCCGCGGTTGCGCAGGGGTGTATGTGCTCCTGTGCGCGGGTGCGTCGAGCTTATAGGTCTCTTCTATCTTAAGGCGTTGTGGGGGTGGCGCCTAACAGGGTGTGCGGTGCGCTGCGTCATGTGGGCGGGCTGTTTCCCTGTTGTGGTGTGCCGTTTAGGGGTTGAGGATGCGCGCGTATCGGACGCTGCGCCCGGGGGCCCAGGAGCCGCGTGCTTGGAAGTACACGCCTTCGTTGCGGTAGCCGAGCCGCTCGTAGAAGGAGAGCGCTCGTTCGTTTTCAGCCATGACCCACAGGTAGGAGTTTTCGTCCGGGTAGATGACGGATTCGTAGAGTGCCTGACCGAGCCCGGTGCCGTGCATGTGGTTGAGGGTGTACAGGTGCACGAGTTTGCGGGTGCCTGCGGGCAGTTCGGGGAGGGACTCGGCGCGTTCGAGTTCCCAGGAGGAGGGCTCGCACAGGGAGAGCGCCAGGCCGACCGGCTTATCCCAGTTGATGCGTGCGCCGATGGAGCAGGAGAGCCCGCTTTCGGGGGTCCAGCCGGGCACCTCATAGGCGAAGAAGCCGCGCACGGTGGGGGAGGAGAGGTGGCGGTGGAAGTCTTCGAGGTATTCGTTGCGTTCGGCGCGGTGGCGGGCGGTGAAGCTTTCCCCGAGCGTGTCGAAGTAGATCGGGTCGTAGGTTTGCTCCATGCAGTCCAGCTGCAGGTTGACGTATTTTTCGGCGTCGGTCGGTTCAATTGGTGCGAGCGCGTAGCGGCCCTGACATACAAATCCCATGGGTTCTAGTCTACTCAGCCAGCCGCTGTGGAGGCGGTTCCTTGCGGGTGCGTACGCTAGGGGCGTGAGGGCTGTCGGCTAGTCTAGTGGGTATGGCGAAAAAGAGCAGGGCACCCAAGAAGTCCCAAAAGGCGCAGAAAGCCCAGAAGCAGCAGAAGAACCGTATCGACGATACCGAGAGCACCCCCGTGCAGGGTGCCGCCGCTGGCGTGTACCCGATTTCTACGGGTGAGGCGGAGCTGGTCCCTGACGGCTACCATGCCGACGGCTGGCTGCTACTCATTAATGGTGTGCAGTCTTCCCACGTGATTGTGGGTGAGCCCCGCCAGCTGGATTTTGAGTACATGCGCTGGATCGCGGCGGTCGTCTCCTCGCACGTGGAGGAGCACCTGGACGCCGCGAAGCTGCGCATCACCCACCTGGGTGGCGGCGCGTGCTCGATGGCGCGCTATTTCGCTGACCTGTACCCGACCAGCCGCAATACGGTTGTTGAGCTGGATACCAAGCTCGCCGAGTATGTGCGCGCCTGGTTCGACATTCCCAAGGCGCCGCGCGTGAAGATTCGCGTGGGCGAGGCGGGTGCCGTCACCGCGACCTTCGCGCCCGCATCCCGCGACGTGCTGATCCGTGACGTGTTCGCCGGGGACACCACGCCCGAGGCGCTCACCACCGTCGAGTTCACCCGCACCGTCGCCGAGTCGCTGGCACCCGGTGGCCTGTACATCCTGAACTGCGGTGACGGGCCTGCGCTGACCGGTGCCCGTGCGGAGGCGTCCGCCCTGCTTGAGGTGTTCGAGTACGTGTGCATTGTGGCGGATTCGGCAATGTTGAAGGGCCGCCGCCGCGGCAACGTCATTATTGCTGGCTCCCACGCGCCCCTGCCCGAGACTGGTTCCGTGCAGGCTGCCGCTATCGCCCGTGAGCTCATGGGTGGAGGCGTGCCCGCCCAGTACTGGGACACCGCGCGGGTGCGCCAGTTCGTGAGGTAACGGTTTTCAGCCGTTGCTTGGGTTTTCAGTAATGACTTAAGTTTTTCGGCCATAGGTTAGTGACTTCGGTAGGGGTTTTTAACTACCGCCAAAGACCGTAACCTATCACCGAATTCGGCGGCCCCTCCACAGCAGACGCTACTATAGTGGCATGCGATACACCTACCTTGGCCCCTCCGGCACCTTCACCGAATCCGCCCTGCTGAGCGTCCCCGGCGCATCCGATGCCGAACGCATCCCCGCCACCAGCGTGCCCGACGCGCTCGCACGCCTGAACGCGGGCGAGGCGGACGCCGCCATGGTGCCCATCGAAAACTCCGTGGAGGGCGGCGTGAGCGCCACCCTGGACGCTATCGCAGCCAGCGAGGGTGTACGCATTATCCGTGAGGTGCTCGTACCGATCCGCTTCGTGCTGGTCGCCGCGAAGCCCATCAGCATTGAAGACATCAAGACCATCTCCACCCACTCGCACGCCTGGGCGCAGGTGCGCGGCTGGGCGCAGGAGAACGTACCTGCCGCCGCCTACCTGCCCGGCTCCTCCACCGCGGCGGCGGCTGTCGGCCTGCTCGAAGAGGGGTGCACCTACGATGCGGCAATCTGCTCCCCGGCGCTGCTGAACTACCACCCGGAACTGCACGTACTGCAGGACAATATCGGCGACAACAAGAACGCCGTAACCCGCTTCGTGCTGCTCTCCCGCACCGCCGACATCCCCGAACCGACCGGCTCCGACAAGACCACCCTGACCGTGCCGCTGCCCACCAACCGCGCCGGCGCCCTGCTCGAACTGCTCGAACAGTTCTCCGTGCGCGGCGTGAACCTCTCCCGCATCGAATCGCGCCCCACCGGCGAAGGCATGGGCTCCTACTCGTTCAGCATCGACGCCGACGGCCACATCTACGAGGCACGCATGCGTGACGCCCTGCGCGGCCTGCACCGCGTCTCCCCGACGCTGAAATTCCTCGGCTCCTACCCGCGCGCCGACCACGAAAACACCGAAGTCGACAGCATCCACTCCGACGGCTCCTTCGACGCCGCACACGAATGGGTCGAGTCACTCTTCCCGAACGGCCGCCCCGCACAGCTGCAGCGCCACTAGCGGCACCACTAGCCGCCCGCCGCTAGACACCCCCGCACCTACCCGCGCCCCACCAGCGCAAACCCCGCCCACAACCCACCGCAAGATTAGGTAGGATAAAACAGTGATTGATATTAACCTCCTCCGCGAAAACCCCGACGTCTTCCGCGCCTCCCAGCGAGCACGCGGCAAGGACGAAACCCACGTCGACCGCATCCTCGAAGCCGACACCGCACGCCGCGCACTCATCGGCGAATACGAGACCCTGCGCGCCGAACAGAACGCCTTCGGCAAGACCGTCGCAAAGGCACCCAAGGAAGAAAAGCCCGCCCTCGTCGCACAGGCGAAGGAACTCGCAGCCCGCGTCAACGAAGCAAAGGCAGCCTCCGAAGCGAAAACCGCCGAATACGAGGAACTAATCAGCAGCATCGAAAACCTCATCATCGACGGCGTACCCGTCGGCGGCGAAGACGACTACGTAGTCGTCAAGGAAGTTGGCACCCCCCGCGACTTCACCACCGAAGGCTTCGAACCGCGCGACCACCTCGAAATCGGCGAACTCGTCGACGGCATCGACATGGCACGCGGCGCGAAGGTCTCCGGCGCACGCTTCTACTTCCTCAAGGGCCAGGTAGCACGCTTGGAGCAGGCACTCATGTGGATGGCGCTCGACCTCGCAACCGAGCAGGGCTTCACCATGATGACCACCCCCACCCTGGTACGCCCCGAAATCATGAACGGCACCGGCTTCAACGTCAAGCACGACGACGAAATCTACCGCCTCGAACGCGACGACCTGTACCTGGTCGGCACCTCCGAGGTGGCGCTCGCCGGCTACCACACCGACGAAATTCTCGACTTCGAGAAGGGCGCGAAGAAGTACCTGGGTTGGTCCTCCTGCTACCGCCGCGAGGCAGGCTCCGCAGGTAAGGACACCCGCGGCATCATTCGCGTGCACCAGTTCAACAAGGCTGAAATGTTCGTCTACTGCCCCGTCGAGCAGGCAGAAGAGATGCACGAGAAGCTGCTGTCCCTCGAAGAGGAAATGCTGCAGCGCTGCGGCCTCGCATACCGCGTGATTGACACCGCCGCAGGCGACCTGGGCACCTCCGCAGCCCGCAAGTTCGACTGCGAGGCGTGGGTCCCCACCCAGGGCACCTACCGTGAGCTGACCTCCACCTCGAACTGCACCACCTACCAGGCGCGCCGCCTGAACATCCGCGAGCGCACCCCGGACACCGTGGATGAGGCAGGCAACGTGCGTAAGGGCCGCACCCGCTCCGTAGCGACCCTGAACGGTACCCTGGCGACGACTCGCTGGGTGGTTGCCATCCTGGAGACTCACCAGCAGGCTGATGGTTCTGTGCGTATCCCGGAGGCACTGCGCCCGTACATGGGTGGCGCTGAGGTCATCCCCGCAGTAGCTGCTGAGTAATCTCACAACCAGCTGAAAAACCCGCTCACCGCGTAAACGGTGGGCGGGTTTTTGCGTATCCCGGTAGTCTAAGAACTATGCCTCTTTACCGTAAACTCCTTGGTGTTTCTGCGGCGGCGGCTCTGACCGCCTCCGTCACTCGTGCCCGCCGTGAAGCGCGCCGACGCGCTATCGAACTGGGCGCACCCTTCGGTGTTCTGCCGACCCTACCCACCGGTGAGGCGCAGCGCGTGGGCGTGGTGTACAACCCGAGTAAGCCTGGCGTTGCGGCGGCAATTGAGAGTCTGGAACGTATCCTCGCGGCGAACGGCCACCCGCAGGCGCTGGTGCGCACCACCCGCGTGGACGAGCCCGGTTCTGAGGCTGCCCGCGAGCTGATCGCTGAGGGTGTTGACCTGCTGATTGCTGCCGGTGGTGACGGTACGGTGCGTGCTGTGGCGGCGGCGCTGGCGCATCATGAGGGGCGTAAGCCGCGCCTGGGTATTCTGCCGATGGGTACCGGTAACCTGCTGGCGCGTAACCTGTATATTCCGGTGAGTGACGTGGCGGCGTGCGTGAATATTGCGCTCAACGGTGCAGGTCAGGCCGTTGATGCGATTGAGATGACGACGACGAGCACCCCCGGCGAAGAAACCGAACATACGTTCTTTGTGATGAGTGGTGCCGGCTTTGATGCGCTCGTCATGAATGATACGAACGAGGATATTAAGGCGAAGTTCGGCTGGGTTGCGTACGTGCAGTCCGGCATGAAGCATATGCTGGGCAGGTCGCACCCGGTGCGCATTAGCGTGGACGGTGGGGAGCCTCGTACTTTGCCGATGCGGTCGGTGCTGATCGCGAATTGTGGCCGCCTGCAGGGTGGTATTCGCCTGGCGGATATGACGGATGTGAATGACGGCAATCTTGAGGTGATTGTGGCGTCGCCGCGTGACTTGGTGGAGTGGGGTCTGCTGATGGCGAAGGTTACGCGCCGCACGATTTTGGGTTCGCCGCGTATTGAACTGCCGGTGATTCGCCACTTGGTGGGGTCTGAGGTGGTGCTGGAGTTCCCGGATGGTGCGCAGCCGGTTGAGGTGGATGGTGACCCGGCGCCGTCGGCGCACCGCATTAGTGCGCGCGTGCTACCTGCCGCCGTAGAGGTGGCGGTCCACCCCGAGGTGCTCTAGCGGGCGTAGTGAAGGTGTAAGGCGGAATCCTGTCTAGCACCTGAACCACCTATTTGTGACCTGGATTATGAAAAAAATCGCCGATTTTTTCACTATTTTCTGAAAATTAGGGGGATAGTGAAAAAATTGGCGATTTTTTACACTATTTTTCTCGCCGTCCAGTCCGGTGCAGTTCTCGCTTCTAGACGCTGCGAGTCGGCAAGAATCCCATGTATCGGTTCTACGGCTGTGGGGGAATTTATTTTCAAAATATTCTTGGGTACCCCAAAATACCCCCTTATCTTGTCAGGGGTATCCCATATGATTGTGGGTGTGAGAGATGTCCACACTGGTTATCTCAATAGCTTGTAGTAGAGGAGGAGACACCGTGGCTAAGAAGATCAGCACCGACGCTGACACTACGCTCCGCGCCTATAAATTCCGCCTCGATCCCACCCAGGCACAAAAAATTGCCCTGGCACAATGCGCAGGCGCAGCACGCTACGCCTACAACCTCCTCACCGCTCACAATCTCGAGGTGTCCCGCGCCCGAGCAGACTACTGGCACACCCGCATTGACGCAGGCGCTGAGGAGACCACCGTTAAGGCTGAGCTCAAGGCATTAGCCAAAAGCGATGCAGCGTATAAGTCTATTGGTTATGCGGCATACGGAACCCAGCACCTGACCCCTGAAATTAATCGCCACCGCGCTGCAAGTAAGGCGATTGAGTCTGGTGCCGACCCTACCGCCGTATGGCCCGAGACTGAGCGATCCTCCGAGCCGTGGATGCACACCATCCCCCGCCGAGTCCTCGTCTCTGGGCTGCAATCTGCCGATAAGGCATGGAAGAATTTCTTCGACTCCCGTACCGGTGCTCGTGCTGGCCGACTTGTCGGCACGCCCCGCTTCAAACGCAAGGGTGCTAGCCGCGACTCCTTCACTATCCCTGCACCGGAGACTATCGGCGCCTACGGCACCGCATACCTACGCGGAGAGCCCGAATATGCGCGCCGTAAAGCGCAGCTGAAGCGCCGCGGTATCAAGACCACCCCGACCATTGAGGACTACCGCCACGTGCGCCTCTCGCACCTGGGTGTTATCCGTACCCATGACACTACTCGTCACCTCGTCAAGGCGGTGCGTGCTGGCGCTCAGGTTCGCTCTTACACGGTATCTCGTGCCGCCAACCGGTGGTATGTCTCCATCCTCGTGGAGCTCACCCGCCCGTCTGCGACCCCTACCCGTGCGCAGCGTGCCGCTGGTGCCGTCGGTGTAGACCTGGGCGTGCGCTACCTTGCTGCGCTCTCTGACGAGCAGGCACCGCAGCGTTTCGCACAGTACCCTTCCTTAGAGTTCACCGGTGATGGTGCTCCTACCTTGGCGAACCCTCGCTGGGCACGTGCCGCTGAGAAGCGCCTGGTGCGTCTGCAACGTGCCCTCTCGCGTGCTCAGAAGGGATCTAACCGTCGTGCCCGTATTGTGCAGCAGATTGCACGGCACCACCACCTGGTAGCCTTGCGCCGTGAATCGGGTTTGCATCAGGTCTCTAAGCGCCTGAGCACCGGGTATACCCTCATCGGGCTTGAAGACTTGGCTGTAGCGGGTATGACCGCTTCAGCTGCCGGTACCGTTGAGGCACCGGGCAAGAACGTGCGCCAGAAGGCTGGGCTTAATCGGTCCATTCTGGATGCCGCTTTTAGTACGCTGCGCCGTCAGCTGGAATACAAGGCCAGCTGGTACGGCTCACAGGTACAGATTATCGACCGCTTCTTTGCATCCTCTCAGACGTGTAGCGCTTGCGGAGCACGAGCGAAAACCAAGCTCGACCTTCGCGTGCGTGTCTTTGAGTGCGCAGCCTGTGGTGTGCGGATTGATCGTGACGTGAATGCGGCACGTAATATCCGTGCGGAGGCTGTACGGATGTATGAGGCGCAACTCGCCCCCGGCATGGGGGAGAGTCTAAACGGACGCGGAGCTACAGGCTCTGATGCTGCCGGTTCGGTGGTATTGGGGGATGTGGCGTTGGATGCGTCAAGGCCAGCCGCCACTGGCGGCGGGTCACCGTAGACGAGTAATCGTCTACTCATCCCCCTTTATATATGTATACGTGTGGAAACTGAATATTTTTTAGGCTTCTGCTAGGCATCATGCCTTGTGGCTAAGTGCGTTCCCCGTATGCGCGGGGATGAGCCCGAAGGAAACAAAATGACACGCTCCATCAAGGAGCGTTCCCCGTATGCGCGGGGATGAGCCGTAATGAGCACCGAAAATACCGAGTCCGTAGATGCGTTCCCCGTATGCGCGGGGATGAGCCGTGGGAGAAAATCATCGACGGTGCAATGGGTGCGCGTTCCCCGTATGCGCGGGGATGAGCCGGCAGAGCACCCCCGCCGTGAGCACACAAGCAAGCGTTCCCCGTATGCGCGGGGATGAGCCCTCGCTCTGAATATCTCCTGGCGTGAAGTCGTGGCGTTCCCCGTATGCGCGGGGATGAGCC